>VGFB01000006.1 GCA_016869015.1 Armatimonadota bacterium | reverse complement strand
CCGGGGTCGGCGATCTCCGGGCTCGCGAGGTCCGCGCCCTCGACGACCTCCTTGACCTGAGCCTCGACGTCGGCCTCGAGGGCGATCACCATGCCCTGTCCGACCGCTTGCCGTCGCGTCTTAATGCCCGTTCCCTCATCGCGCGCGGAACGGGCTGAGGCGAGGTCGAAGGGCCAGACGAGGGGCGTGCCGGCCTCGTCCGTCGCGGGCAACGAACCGTCCAACACCAGCAGGCCTCCCGCCTGGACGAACGCAGTGATGGCCTCGAAGGTCTCTCGGGAGAGCAGCTCCGTGCGCAACAGCACGAGTGCCCGGCAGCTCGTCGGGAGGCCCGCCTCAGGGAGCACCTCCTCGTGGAGGAGGTCCGTATCGCCGAAGGCGCTGTTGAGGAGCGCGAAGGCGTAGTGCGGTACGGCGTATCCGTTCCGGATCTTGGCCTGCGTCATCGGGTACAGCAGCGATACCGGCGCCGGCGGGCGCTGGAGCTTGCACAGCAGGGGCCCCAGGCGCCGGATGCCGGGCAGCTCTTCCCCCAGCAACGCCCAGCGCTCGGGGCGAGACTGGCAGCCCGTGGCGAAGGCCTGGTTGATGAAGGAGTTGAGGTAATTGACCCCCTGGCCGATGGCGGTGAAGGCGCACTCGGCGGACGCCTCGGGCGGGTTGACCTGGAACGGGTAATTGCGGTCGTCCAGTTCCATGTAGAAGCCGAAGGGCTTGCCGAGGTGCTGCGCCACATTGCGCTGGAAGGCATGGGCGTAGTTCGCCTGGACCATCCGCAGTTTCTGCGAGGTCGGGTAGAAGTACGGGTACACGTCGAAGTCGATCCGATCCGTGTACCGGGACCACTTCAGCACGTCCTCGAGGCCGGTGAACGACCGCCCGTAGCCCAGCCCGGGCGACATGTAGGTCAGCAGCAGGTCCCACGAACGCTCCTGCTCGTGCTTGATCGCGTAGCCCTGCCGGTACTCCTCGGCCACGTAGTCGCCGAGGAACTGGGCCAGATGCAGGCGTGCGAGGGGGTCGTCCCCGATCTCCTTCAGCGGCCGCAGTTCGCCGCCGTAGCGCTCCGCGTAGGCGCGCTTCTCGTGCTCGTCAAAGGCCAGGGAGCCCTCGGAGATGCTGGGCTCGTCGATGACCTTCACGCTGACCAGGCGCGGGTTGGCGTCGGCCACGTCGAGGTACGGCTGCACATGGGTTCGCGTGGCCGCCGGGGACTCGAGTGAGAAGGGGCTCGGATCGCCCTTGCCTTCCTGCGTCAGGCGCGTGTAGTGCGTGTACTCGAGGATGCTCGCCATCTCGTAGAAGTAGTGTGCGTCCACCTCGGCCTGCATGTCGATCTGGGCGCTGAGATCCGTGACACGCTTGGGCACGAAGCGCCTGAGGCCCCCGTAGGCGATGGTGTTGAAGCCCGTGTTGTCAAGGTCCCGGACCCGCTGGAGGGCGTGGTGTTCGTCCAGCAGGTGCCCGCCGCCGGAGGTCCCGAGCACCGAGATGATCGGGAAGAAGCGGTTGCGGTCGAGGTTGTCCACGACGCAGCAGGGAAGCGCGTCAGTAGCCAGCACCTCGCCGTCGGTCCCACGCAGGGCGAAGTCGAGCCAGTAGCAGCCCCGCTCCAGGTTCGGGAGCACGCCCTCGAAGTCCACCTCGTTCGACGCGGCCGACTGTGAGCCCAGGTCCCAGACCGGGGTCGCCTCCTCGTACTTCCACCCCTCCAGCATCCGCGCGACGGCCTGCAGGCCCGGGTCGGGCGCGCTCACTTCGACCCCACAGCGCAGCGTCCGTCCGGGAGCGAAGGAGCGCCGACCGTGCCAGGTGTACGCCGCGAGCCGTACGGGCGGGAGGACGCGCGTCCGGAACGTGCGCTCGTCGAGCAGCTGCAGCTTGGGGCCCCAGACCGAGGCGCGCAGCTCGCGCGGTCTCAGTGGTCCGACGCGCGGTGTGAGGTCGAAGGCATGCGAGAGCTCGGCCGAACCCTCGATCACCGTCCGCTCGCTACGCCACACCTCCTCACCATCGAGCGACCACTGGACACGCGCCTCGGTGGGCGTCTCTGCCGCCACCGTGACCTGGCACTGTACCGGCCCGGCGCCGGTGATCTCGCGCGGCGGCGCGGCGACGGACACGATGCGGACGGCCCCCTCCTGCCGCGTGAGCCAGCGAAGGACCTGCGCCAGCAGCGCGACGGAATGGTCGGCGGTGAAGAAGCACTGCTCCCGGGATTCGCGGATCTGTGGCCAGGTGGTCAGGAGGGCCGTGCGCCCTTTCCCGACCTCGCCCGCGATGAGAAGCGGGCGATCTCCGACCCGCAGGAGCACTTCGGCCCCGGGCCGAGGCTCCACGGTCGAGACACTGCCTACGGTCCCCAGACGGTCGGCGTCGAGGCCGCAGACGGCCGGGTGAGCGGGCTGCGCCACCTCGGCCCCTCCTCCGCCGGCGTCGCGCGCATCGGACGCGAAGGACGCGGGGAGAACGGCGCGGATCGGGGCCTTGAAGTCCTGCGCGTGGTACAGCGTGTTCGGCCCGGCCACGAACAGGAACCCCACCCCCGAGGCCACGGCGTCCGCGATCCACGTCGCCTGCTCCCATGTGAGCACATACGGGTCGACATCCACCATCACGATCAGGTCGTTCTCCAGCACCTCCTCGCGCGTCGTCGGGAAGTCGAAGAGGGGGAAGTGCAGCCCTCGGAAGAGGCACTCGCGGACCGACGGGCTGGACGGCGGAGCCTCGCGCCAGACCCATGCCCCGGACAGGTGGTGGGTCTGCGTGAGGGCCTCGAGCATGGGGAAGAACCCTTCGGCCGAGTGCCGGAGGTAGAGGAGCCCAAGCCAGTCGTTGGCCGGACGTGGGCGGACGCGGGGTTCGTACTCGTGAGCCGCCGGGGAGCGCAGCGTGAGACGCAGGTCGTCGAGGCGGAGCTCGAACTCGGCGTTCTCGGTGTCCACGTCGTCCAGGCGGAACGTGATCTCCCGCACCGAGGCGAACAGCTGCCCGTAGATGTTGCGGACGCTGCTGCTCGGCTGCGTGGGGAGTGAGACCGCTTGCCATTCGCCTGCGAGAAGCGGCCTGCCCGTCGACACGGCGTAGTCGGTGAACTCGGTGTCGGAGTAGCGCAGCCGGACCTTGAAGCCTCCCGCGTCGTCGAGGCGGTAGGCGGAGAGGCGATAGGAGAAGGAGACGGAGGTAATGAGCTGCCGGGGGATCGGTTGCGGGAGGAAGCGGGTGATGAACGCAGGCTCCGAGGCCTGAGGGTCGGCCCACCGCACCTGGGCGCTCAGCACTTGTGAGCCGCGCGCTTCGTCCCGCACGATCGCGAGGCCCTTCTGCCCCTGCCCACCGCGGTAGTACTCACCCGACAGGCTGGACTGCCAGCCGTCGAGGGCGCCGTCCCCGAAGTCGGCGACCACTCGCTGGGAGGTGGGCTCGGCGACGGGCTGGCCCCGAGCACATCCTGCCACGGTGAGCGCCAGGCAAGCGGCAAGAACCATGCGAACCACCCCCGTGAGAGGGTGGTTCGCCAAGTGCGGTCGAAGGCCTCGCGGCCGACGGCCTGTCGGGCTAGCTCTGCTCGGCCGGGTCCCAGTGCACGGTCGGCTCCAGCGAGCCCCGTGTCTGGAACTTCACGTGGCCATCGCCGAAGCCGACGTTGTACCCGTTGTTGTGCCGCATGGCGTACTGGTTCGCCAGGGAGCCGGCGGCGTTGAACGGGTCCATGCCGTTCACGGCCGAAGCGCCGTGGTAGCCGCTGGCCGGGGGCGCGCCGCCGGGGCAAAAGTCGATGATCGTGACCTTCTTCACGGGATCGTACATCGCGCCGAGGGACGCGCCGCTCAGGCGGTTGTTCATGCCGTAGGCCGGGTTGATCGTCTTGATCTCGGGGCAGATGAGGATGTCCCGGTTGCGCATGTACTCGTAGACGCCGTCGTACCACTGGTACTCGGCGGGATTGTAGTACCCGACCCCGACTCCGGCTACGACCGGGAAGCTCTCGTCGTAGTCCTGAGAGTACATCATGATCGCCTTGAGGATCTGGCTCTCGTTCGAGAGGCACGCAGTCGCCCGGGCACGCGAGAAGACCGGGAACAGGATCGACGCCAGAATGGCGATGATCGCGATGACGACCAGCAGTTCGATCAGAGTGAAACCCCGACGGCTGAGTCCGGACCTCATTGCTGCTGCCTCCTGGGGAACGCGGCCTTGAGCCGCTTCGCGCGCGAAGACCCGGGCGCCCCGGCGGCTCTGACCACTACTAACGCGCGAGCGGCCTGCGGGGTCCCTGTCCACAGTCTCTCCTGAACCCAGTGTGACGAAACATACACTCGTCATGCCCGGCAGGGGGTGAACGTGGACGCCGGAACGGCGGACGGCGCACGGCCCGGCTCACCGCGCGGCCACAGCAGCCGCCGAGACGGCGGCGGCCCCAGGGAACGGCAAGAAGAAGTTGCCGGAGGGGCTTGACAGGGCGGGAGAGCTTCGCTATAATCTCGATCAAGTCTATCGGGTAGGTGTAGTAATGCTCCTGTCCCAGAAGTGCCAGTACGCTCTGCGCGCGAGCTTCCACCTGGCGAAGCACTATGGTCAGGGCCCGGTCCGGATTGCGGATGTCGCGGAGGCCCAGGCCATCCCGAAGCGGTTTCTTGAGGTGATCCTCGGGGAACTGAAACAGGGGGGCTTCGTCGTCTCGCAGCGCGGCAACGAGGGAGGCTACGCGCTCGACCGAGACCCGAGCGGCCTCACCGTCGGCGAGATCATTCGTTTCGTCGAGGGGCCGATCGGGCCGGTCGGCTGTATGGCGGGGGATTCGCGCGAGAACTGCCCGCTTCGGGGGAAGTGCGTCTTCATGCCGATGTGGGAGAAGGTCCGGGACCAGGTGGAGAACGTCTACGACAGCACCACCCTCCAGGACCTCGTAGAGCAGGAGCGGGCGCAGCAGGGCGAACTGGTGCTGGACTACGCAATCTGAGGGCCGTGGGACGTAGGCGTTTCTTTTTGGGGCCATCTCGACTAATCCAATCGAGATACTGATATTGATCCCCGCACGCGCCGGAGCGCACTTCCCGCGGGGAACTCGGAGGGAGAAGACCATGCCGGTGCAAGTGGCGCAGGTTGACGTGAAGACCCTGGTGGACGGACTGAACTTCGCGGAGAAGGTGGATCGGTCGCTGGGCCTCATCCGCGAGGCCTACGAGGAGTACGGGGATCGGTTGGTTGTGGCAAACAGCCTGGGCAAGGACTCGTGCGTGGTGTGGGACCTCGCGAAGCGCGTGAGCGCCAACATTCGGGGCTTCATCATCACGACGCGCTTCAAGCCCGCCGAGACCAAACAGTTCATGAGGGAGACGGTGGCGCGCTATCCGGAGCTGCAGGTCTTCTCGAACGAGGTGGAGATTCCGGACCGCCTCTATGAGACGGAACCGGACCGCTGCTGCGATCTGTTGAAGGTCGAGCCGACGCGGCAGGCCATCGCGGAGATGAACGTGAGCTGCTGGGTGACGGGCCTGCGCTGCACGGAGGGCCGGACGCGGACGGACTTCCAGGAGATCGAGGAGCGCGATCCGGGGCTGATCAAGCTCAACCCGATCCTGATCTGGTATGAGCGGGAGATCTGGCAGTACCTGGCTCTGCACCAGGTTCCCGTCAATCCGCTCTACGCGCTGGGCTACCGCTCGCTGGGCTGCGCGCCCTGCACCCACATCACGTCCGACCCCGACGAGCGCGCGGGACGGTGGATCGGCACCAGCAAGTGCGGCGGAGAATGCGGCATCCACACGCGTCCGCTGCAGGCGGACTACCAGATCTGACGGCGGGGGCGAAGGCGGGGGCAACGGCAGGGAAAGGCGAGGCTGACGGCGATGGCCACCGAGGCGCGAGAAGTCGATCTGACGGGCGAAGTGTGCCCGATGACGTTCGTGAAGGCGAAGCTGCACCTGGACCGGCTGGCCGTGGGAGACGCGACCACGCTGATCCTCAAGGCCGGCGACCAGATTCGGAACGTGCCCCGCAGCCTGCGGGATGAGGGGCATGCGATTGAGGCCGTGCAGCAGGACGGCGACCGCTATCGCCTCCTGGTGCGCAAGGGCGAGTAGAGGCGTTGTCGGGACGGGAGTTGCGGCCCAGGACGGGAACGGCGTCGGAGCGGCGCTCCGACCTACGAACGGCACGGCCGCGGGCTTGACGCCCGCGCCACGACGGCGTCGGGACGGGAGTCCCGATCTGCGAGAGGTTGTGCGATGAGCTACGTGACCGGGCTGAAGTGCCGCGAGACCGATTGTGGCCGGGAGTACCCGAACCAACCGATCCACATCTGCGACTACTGCTTCGGTAAGCTCGAGGTGGCCTACGACTATGAGGCCATTCGGGCCGACCTCTCGCGGGAGAAGATCGCGGCCCGCGCGCCGAGCATGTGGCGCTACCGCGAGCTGCTGCCGCTGGACCACGAGCCGACGGTGGGGCGCGAGGTGGGCTTCACGCCCCTGCTGCGGGCCCGCAACCTCGAGCGCGCGCTGGGCCACGGCGAGGTGTACGTGAAGAACGACGCCGTGAGCTACCCCACGCTCTCGTTCAAGGACCGGGTCGTGTCGGTCGCGCTGTCCAAGGCCCGGGAGTTCGGCTTCGACACGGTGGCGTGCGCAACCACGGGGAACCTGGGCAACAGCGTGGCGGCTCAGGCCGTGCAGGCGGGCTTGCGCTGCTTCATCTTCATGCCGGCGGACCTGGAGGCGGGCAAGATCGTGGGCACGTCGATCTACGGCGTGAACGTGGTCGGCATCTCCGGCAACTACGACGCCGTGAACCGTTTCTGTACCGAGGTCGCCGACCGCTACGGCTGGGCGTTCGTCAACATCAACCTGCGCCCGTACTACGCAGAGGGCTCGAAGGCCTTCGGCTTCGAGATCGCCGAGCAGCTCGGCTGGCGCGCGCCGCAGCACGTCGTCGCCCCAATGGCGGGCGGCTCGCTGATCACGAAGATCGACAAGGCCCTCCGCGAGCTGGCGCACGTGGGCCTCATCGACGAGGCGCCCACGCAGGTTCACGGGGCCCAGGCCACCGGGTGCAGCCCGATCACGACCGCGGTGAAGGCGGGCGAGGAGTTGTTCACGCCTCAGCGGCCCGACACGATCGCGCGGTCAATCGCCATTGGGAACCCGGCGGACGGCTTCTATGCCATCGAGGTCATCCGCCGCTCCGGGGGCTGGGCCGAGGACGTGACCGACGAGGAGCTCGTGGAGGGCATCTCCCTGCTGGCGGAGACGGAGGGCATCTCCACCGAGACCGCAGGCGGCGTGACCGTGGCGGTGACGAAGAAGCTGATCGAGCAAGGCCGGATCCCCGCCGACGAGTCGGTAGTCATCAGCATCACAGGCAACGGACTGAAGACCCAGGAAGCCGTTGTCGATCGGCTGCGCGAGCGCTCGATCATCGAAGCCGACGCCGACCAGTTCGACCGACTCTTGAACCAACTGCACGTCATCGTGGCATGAGCGTCGGCGCCGTCACCGGCGGGATGCCGGTGCCACGAGAGAGGGGCATTACCATGGCCATCACAGTGAAGGCAGGCAGCGCGCTGGCACGCCTGTTTGACGGGAATCGGGTCATCGAGACCCACGGCGCGACCGTCGGGGAGGTGCTCGACAACCTCGGGGTGCGCGACCGGCTCTGTGACGAGTCGGGGAAGCTGCGGCGACACTTCAACCTGCACATCAACGGGGGCGAGGACGTGCGGCTGCTGCAGGGCCTGGACACGCCCCTGCACGACGGCGACGAGTTGGCCCTGCTGTCGGCCATCGCGGGCGGGGCCACCGTAGCCCGCAAGGTCTGGCTGACCTTCCCTCACGACCTCGTCGAGCGGCCGCTGATCTGGGAGGTGGGCCGGAGCTTTGAGGTCATCACGAACATCCGTCAGGCGAGCGTCTCTCGGGAGGTCGGCATCGTGGGGCTCGAGCTGTCCGGCGAGGAGGAGGAGGTCAAGCGGGCCATCGACTTCCTCACCGAGGCGGGCGTGTCCGTGGAGCCGGTGGAGTTGGGGGTGGTGGAGTAGCCATGTCCGTCTCCGACTTCACCGAGGAACAGGTCGAACGCTACTCGCGCCACATTCTGCTGAAGGAGGTCGGCGTCGAGGGGCAGCGTCGGCTGCTGGGCTCGAGCGCTCTGGTCGTGGGCGCGGGGGGGCTCGGCTCGCCGATCATCCAGTACCTCGCGGCCGCGGGCGTGGGGCGACTGGGCATCGCCGACGGGGACGCGGTGGAGCTGTCGAACCTACAGCGCCAGATCGTGCACGGGACGGCAGACGTGGGTAAGCCGAAGGCTGTCAGCGCGGCGGAGTACGTGCGGGGGATCAACCCGGACTGCGCGGTGGACGTGATCCCCGAGCGCTTGACGGCGGGCAACCTGCGGGAGCTGGTGCCGCAGTATGACGTGGTGCTGGACGGATCGGACAACTTCCCGACGCGCTTCCTGGTGTCGGACGCCTGCTGGCTGGAGGGCGTCCCGCTCATCTCGGGCGCGGTGCTGCGCTTCGAGGGGCAGCTGATGACGGTGGTCCCGGGCGTCAGTCCGTGCTACCGCTGTTTCGTGCCGGAGCCGCCGCCCCCGGGGCTGGTGCCCTCGTGTCGGGAGGCGGGCATTCTGGGGGCGGTGGTGGGGGTGATCGGCACATTGCAGGCCGTCGAGGCTCTGAACCTGCTGCTGGGGTTCGAGCCGTCGCTGGCCTCGGGGCTGCTGGTCTACGAGGCGTTGGACTGCAGCTTCACGCGCACGAAGCGCGGGCGCGATCCCGAGTGCGCGCTGTGCGGGCCGAGCCCGACCATCACCGACCTCATCGAGTACCAGGTGAGCTGCGAGGTCGGGGCCGAGGAGATCGAGTCGTGGCTCTCCGGGTAGTTCAGGAAGTCCTCGAGGCCATCGCGGCGCACGCCCGGGAGGCGGCGCCGCAGGAGTGCTGCGGGGTTCTGCTCGCGGAGAGCGGAGCGAGCGGCGCGGTTACGGCCGTGTTGCGGGCAGAGAACGCCGAGCCCGACCGGCCCGAGCGCCGGTATCGGCTCGATCGGGCGACCCAGCTGGCCGCCCTCGACCTGGAGATCGAGGGACGGACAGAGGTCGTCGGCTACTATCACTCCCATCCCGCCGGGCCCCCGTCGCCCTCGCCGACCGATGTCGCGGAGGCCATACCCGAGACCCTCTATCTCATCTGCGGCCTGGGGGCCGGCCTGCCGGAGTTCGCCGTCTGGCGTTCGGGAGAGGGACGCCTCACGCCGGTCCCTCTGGAGGCGGCAGATGGGTAGACCGATGGCGACGGTCCTGAGCCGCGCAAACCCGGCGGTGCGGCGCTACACGGACGTCCGCGGGCTCATCGCCGATCCGCAGAACCCCACCCCGATGGTTCGCCTCAACCGGGTGGCGCACCACTCAAGCCTCGAGCTGTACCTGAAGCTGGAGTGGTACAACCCCTTCGGCTCCATCAAGGACCGGGCGGCGCTGTACATGCTACAGGGCCTGGCGGACCGGGGGTTGCTGGATGACCGCCGGCTGGTTGAGCCGACCTCCGGCAACACCGGAATAGCGCTGGCGGCGCTCGCGGCGGCCGCCGGGAAGCAGCTGACGGTCACCGTTCCCCAGGGCGTGCCCGAGGAGACAAAGACGCTGCTGCGGATGCTCGGCGCGGAGGTCTGGGAGACGCCCGATGACTTGTGTCCGGTGAACCACCCCAAGGACGGGGCCATCGCGCTGGCCCACTCCTTCATCGAGGGCGAGGGCGGTCGGGACCGCTACGTGATGCCGAACCAGTACGAGAACCCGGACAACGTGGCGGCGCACTACGCCTCCACAGGGCCGGAGATCTGGGCGCAGACGGAGGGGCAGGTTCGGTGCTTCTTCGCGGGCTACGGGACCTGCGGCACCCTGAGCGGAGTGGGCCGGTTCCTGAAGGAGCAGCACCCCGAGGTCTGCGTTGTCGCGATCGAGCCCCAGAAGGGGCACCGGCTTCCGGGGTTGAAGAACCTGCAGGAGTCCAGGCCGCCGGGCATCCTGGATTCCAGCGTCATCGACCACGTGGTTCGGGTGGACGATGAGCAGGCGTACTCGATGACGAAGCGGCTTTACCGGGAGGAGGGCTTGATGGTCGGGCCCTCGACGGGCGCCATCGTGCATGCCGCCGCGGCCTTCGACGAGCTGTCCGAGGGGGTGGGTGTGGCGATCGCCCCGGACAGCGGCCTGAAGTATGCGAGCTTCCTCGCAGACATCCTGGGAGACGAAGGCCTGCCGCAGGTCTAGTGCCCTGTCAACCGTGAAGCCTTCGGTCGTCGTGGGTCGGCTCACCAGAGCCGACAGAGCCTTCACGATGCCGGACGGCGTCGGCTCTGGTGAGCCGACGCACGACGACAAACGGCAACCACGAGCACATCATCCCTGACAAGGCACTGGAGCCCTGTCACTCGCGATTCGAGCCGTTGGGGGAGCGGGCTGGCGTCCCACGAGCACCAACCACACGCGCGTTTCTCGGACCCACAAGGAGCAGACTCATGCCCGTTGATCATTACATCGAGGACGCGGCCGCCAAGGCCGTCGTCGATGCCGATGTCGAGGGGAAGACCGGGGAGCTGAGCTTCGGCACGCTGAAGAGCGGCGGGATCATTAAGCAGCGCCAGAAGGAGCTCTTCACCGTACGGCTCAAGTGCCCCGGCGGCCGCATGCCCCTGGAGCGACTCGCGAAGATCGCCGAGGTCGCGCGCAAGTACGGACGCGACTACGTGCACGTGTCGGTGCGCCAGTCGATCGAGATTCCCTACGTGAACATGCGCGACATCGGCAAGGTCCAGGAGGAGCTGGGCGAGGTGGGCCAGGAGATCGCCTCGTGCGGGGCGCGCGTGCGCGTTCCCACGGCCTGCGGCGGCTGTGAGTACAACCCGAACGGACTGACCGACACCCAGCGCCTGGCGCGGGAAGTCACCGAGCGGTTCTTCGGGAAGTGGCAGCTGGCCCACAAGTTCAAGATCTCCTTCTCCGGCTGCCCCAGCGACTGCGTGCGGACCGCGAGCGCGGACCTGGGATTCCAGGGCGCGGTGAGGCCGGAGTGGGATCAGACGAAGTGCATCGGCTGCCGCATCTGCGCGAGCGCGTGCGCGGAGGGCGCCATCGACAGCGACCCGGACAGCGGCGAGCCGATCTACCACCCCGACAAGTGCCTCTACTGCGGCGACTGCATCCGCAGCTGCCCGACGGAGGCGTGGCTCTCAGCGGAGGTAGGCTGGGTTGTCCGCGTCGGGGGCAAGCACGGCCGACACCCGATCACCGCCCGGCGGATCGCGGAGTTCATACCCGATGAGGCGATCCCGGCCGTCATCGAGGCGGTGCTGGCGTGGTATCAGCAGGCCGCGGAGGGCCGGGGGCGGATCCGCATCGGGGAACTGCTCCGGGAGCCCGCGGCGTGGGAGGCGTTCCTGGCGATCCTGAAGCCTGTTCTGGGGGCGTCCGCTCTCGCCGCGCCGCCGCCGCCGCAACGGAACGAGATCCACGGGGAACCGGCTGCCTGAACCGCCGTCGGCAGGGCAGGACGCGCGTCCCGCTGCCGTCATGCCGTCGCCGGCATCAGGTCAACCAGTCGCGTCTCGCGCAGGTACTTGAGCACCTGGTCGTCTACCGAGGCCAGGAGATCGCCCATGATGCACTGACCGTTCCCCTGGCAGACCGGGGTCTCGAACAGGCAGTTGCTGAAACGCACCGGACCGTCAATGGCCTCGTACACGTCCAACAGGGACACCGTGTCGGCTGCCCGCGCCAGTCGGAAGCCGCCCTTCGGCCCCCGCGTCGAGGACACGAAGCCCTGCTTCCCCAGTCGCTGCAGCACCTTGGACAGGTGCGCCTCCGACACGCTGAGCGTGGTCGCCATCTCGTTGCACGACAGTGCGTGCTGGCCGTTCTGAGCCAACAGCGCCATCGCGTGGAGCGCCAGCGACGTCGCCTCCGATACTCGCAGCGCCGTCTTCATCCGTATACCCCTCTACCAACCGATGTGGCATTATGGTACCAAATCAGGGCGCGAAGTTCAACCCCTCCCTCAGGGTTTTTCACGCTACGATGGTGTAGGGGTAATACCCTATGGATGCTCCCCGTCGCAATCCTCATCGCTGTGGGAGCGGGCAAAGCCGCTCGCATGACACCCCACGTCACGGGCGGCGGCCCGGTCACGCGCTTTGGAGGCGGCGGTCCGTGACAATCGTCCTGTCGCAGCGCGTCCACTTCCGGCAGGTCCCTGCCGTCAGGGCCCCGAAGTGCTCGATCAAGCCGTCTACGGCTTCCGCGGCGATGGGAGCCTCAGGGATTGCCATCGCCCGCGCGACGGAGATCCGGAAGGGGTGAGGCAGATGGGGCGGTGCACTGTGGCGCACGTCCTGACGTTCCTCCTGGCGGGCGGGGCATGGAGTGCCACGTACAAGGTCACCACGAACGCGAACGCCGGTGTCGGGAGCTTCCGTTGGGCGATCAACCGAGCGAACAGCCACGCCGGCCCTGACGCCATCACCTTCGAGGCGGCGCTCGGCAGCCAGACGATCGCCCCGACCTCCGCCCTACCCGACATCGTGGATGCCGATACAAGCATCCTCGGCGACACCGACGTCGACGGCCTGCCCGACATCCTACTGCGCGGCCTGGAGGCTGGGGCGGCGAACGGGCTGACGCTCAAGGCCGACCGCTGCACGGTTGACGGGTTGGCGATCATGGACTTCAGCGGCAACGGGATCCTGCTGTGGCGGGCCGACGAGTGCGTCATTCGGAACTGCCATGTCGGGGTGAACCGCGGGGGCGGCCAGATGTACCGGAACGGCGTCCACCAGATAAAGCTGTGGGGGGCGCACCGCAACACGATCGGCCGTGAGGTGTCGGGCGGCCGCAACGTCATCGCCGCGGGTAGCGCGGCCGGGATGCGATCGGGCGTCTACGTCGCGAACAGCATCGGGAACGCGATCAAGAACAACAACATCGGGGTTGCCCGGGACGGGATCACTCCGCTGTGCGACATGAGCGAGGGCGGGGTGGGCATCACCCTCATCACGCCGGCGGCGCTCCTCCCCGCGCAGGCGGGAAGCGACCGGACCGGGGAGGTCGTCTGGACCGGGGACAACCTGATCGGGGGGCGAGTCGGGGATCGCAACGTGATCGGGGGCATGCAGGTCGGCATCGACCTCTGCGATGCCGACGAGAACCTGACCAGCGCCAATTACCTGGGGCTCGGACGGGGCGGCACGACCTCCGTGCCCCTGGGCGATGCGGTCCGGATCCGGGGGGGCTCCCGCGGCAACCGGATCGGCCCCCTGAACAGCGACCCGGAGCGAGGCAACATCATCTGGGGAGACCTGATGGGGGTGAGTATCTACGACGAGGGAACGGAGGGGAACACCGTCGACGGGAACCACTTCACCCGACGCATCGTGGGCAAGCAGGTCGGCGGCATCCTCTGCCGGGACGGCGCCGGCAGCCAGATCCTGGAGCGGAACTCCTTCGGCGGGGACTACTCGCCGTACACCCATTCGACCGGAGTCTACTTGAGCGACGGCGGTCAGGGCTCCCGCATCGCCGACAACCAGTTCCTCCGCTCCGTGGTGCACGGTCTGTGTGTGTGGGGCGGCGTGGAGGGTGGCCTTGGGGCCCAGGTCATTGGCAACGGCTTTACGGGCAACTCGGTGGGCATCGAGTGCCTGAAGGCGCTGCCCTCGCTGAAGGTCCAGGACAACGCCTTTCGGGGCTGTTGGGCTGCGGTCAGAATCTATGGCTTGAGCGCTCCCCTTCTCGGGCGGCAGTTCGGCTCGGGAGAGGACCTCGGCCGGAACCGCTTCTACTTCAGCAACCAGTGGTACATCATGAACCTCAGCCCCAACCGCATCATGGCCGAAGGCAACCGCTTCCCCGGCGGGTTCCTCGATCCGCACGTGAAGATCCTGGATGCCCAGGACGACTCCAGCCGCGGTGTAGTCGACATCGAACCCCAGGGCTCGCCCCTGCCCACTCTCAGCTCCGCCGGGGCGCTTGCCCTCAGCGGGACCACGGCACTGCTCGCGGGCACCGGAGCAGAGATCGCCTTCACGCTGTCTGCGCCGGCCGAAGTGGAGGTGGCGGTACTGAACCTCGCCGGGCGACCGGTGGCGACGGTCTGCCGGGCGCGAGAGTACAGCGCCGGGACGCAGCGGCTGTACTGGGATGGCCGGGGCGACAGCGGCCTGCGCGTTCCGGCCGGCCGGTATGTGGTTCAGGTTGGCGCGAGAGGGCCGGACGGGGCGCAGGCCAGAGCCCTTGCGACGGTCCTGATCGGGCGGTAGAGCGGGGTGTGGATGGCGGCGCGGGCTCACGGCGTCGGGCTGGAAGCCCGACCTACGAGACGGCGAGGCGGGGACGCTAGTGCGCCGTCTCGCGTGATTGTCTGGGTTGGTGGACGGCCCGTTCCGCACGCCCATCCGTCGCCGTCGTAGGACGGAGCGCTGCTCCGTCACCGTCGTTGTCGAGGTGGGCCCTTCGAGCGACGACGACACATCCTCACAATCACGAGTGACGGCGCACTAGCCTCGCCAGAAGCTGAAAGTGGGGAGGCCGGTGACGGTGCCGACGACGGTCCAGAGGCCGCCGACGACGAACTCGCCAAGGATGAGGCCGAGGAAGAAGGGGAGGGCATTGAGGTAGCCCTTGTGGCCCCAGTAGCGGCTGATGGTCGCCTTCAGCGCCCAGGCGACGAAGAGGCTGGAGTACGTCCAGTGGGCCGACCAGCCGTTGCTGATCGCGTAGCCCAGGGGGTGTAGCGGCAGCCAGACGACTCGGGCCTGCAGACCCATGAGCGCCAGCGTGCTCACGAAACCCCAGAGGATCGCGCCGATCATCTGGGGGTTGGGGCTGCTGGGCGCCATGATCCAGCCCTCGAGCCGCGCGAAGGCCTCCCGCGAGTAACCATACGTTCCCCAGCCGACCATCTTGCGCGCCGCCCCCAGGTCATACGCGATGTGCAGGTAGCTCCAGAAGTGCGCGAGCGCCCCCACCAGCACCGCCACGACCATGGCGATGGCGATGCCGCGCGGGATGATCTCCCCGCGGCGACACATCTTCAGCGTTTCCATCTGGTGAGGCATGGGGTGGGAGCGGTAGGCGCGGTTGAACCAGTACAGGTATGTGAGCGCGGTGAGGGAGCGGAGCGAGAAGGCCCGGCTGCCCAGGACCGAGGTGAGGGTCTGGTCCGGCCCAACGAAGTGCAGGTCGTGCACCGGCGGACCGAACTGCGCCCGCATGCGGGTGATGCACAGCGCGATGAGGTAGTAGAGCACGAAGAACGCAATGGCGGACCAGAGCGGCATGCCCGCCTGCAGCAGGAAGGCGACCAGGACGCCGCAGCCGATCAATGCCCCCCAAAACGCCGTGCGGTAGCTGAACGGGTCGCCCGGGGCGACGTCGCTTCGGCCGCTGAGGCACTCCCGCAGGACCTCCCGCAGGTGCCCCCGCATCGCGAACAGGGCGAAGGCTACAATCGCGAGGTAGCAGCCCAAGGCCTGCTCATCGAAGAACGGCCACTGGTGCCGTCCCAGCGGGAGGCCCAAGGACTTCGCCGCCACGCTCTCCAGCTTCCACACGCCGAAGAAGACCCAGAAGCTCATCAGCAGCTCGATCGGGAGCAGGTAGCCCATCCCGACCACGAAAGGAAAGAGCGTCAGGGGCGTCCAGCCGATGGCGTTCCACGGCGCCGAGCGGAGGTAGGGGTGCAGGTAGAAGTTCTGCAGGTTCAGCGCCGGGATCACCGGCCAGAGGGAGTGTAGGCCGTTCAACAGATCATAGGCCCCCGCCACTGCGAAGCCCAGCCACATCATCCGCTGCCGGTAAAAGGCGCCGGTGGGCTCGGTCAGCTCGAAGGGCAGCAGGGCGATGGGGTAGGTCAAGCGCTCGTGGTCCATCCAGCGCCGCCGGATCAGCACGTTCAGGCAGAGCATCACCCACGTCAGTGCGACGATGAAGGCCACCCACAGCAGCACCGGCTGCAGCCACGCGCCGAGGAACTCCGGCCGGTAGAAGCTCGTGCCGCCCTCGTAGTAGGCGCGCACCGCCACCGGGTCCTGCACGATCCACTGCTGCGGGAGCTGGCGGAAGAAGAGCTGCTCCCAGCGGTTCTCCGCGGTCGCGTACTCGCGCGCCCAGGGCATCAGGCAGATGAGCGGCTTCATCATGTCAATCGAGCACAGGCACGTGACCAGCGAGAGCATGATGTAGACCGTGACCAACTCGGGACGCGTCAGCGCGTGGCGCGGCAGGTAGCGGCGGAGGGGCACGTTGAGCGCGACCAACACGACGAGGGTCAGGATGACGTTGAAGAACAGGCTGACGGTGCTGGCGAAGCCCGTCCCGCGCACGATCTCCAGGTGGATGAGCCAGTAGGTGTGAAACGGCGCGACGACCACCGAGAACAGCACGGCCCGCCAGATGTTCGGCGGGCGCGCGGGCTCCGCAGCGGCCACGGCCGGTTGTCGGTCGGTCATGGGCGCGTAGTTCGCGGCGGGGCCGGAGATTCCTCGCTTACCAGCGGAAGGACGCGAGTCGCGAGTGGCGCTCGCCCGACTCCGACCGCACGGTGAGCTCGAGGAGGTAGGTTCCCGGCGCGGCACGGAGGCCGGTGGCGGCGGCGCCGTCCCAGGTCAGCGTGTTAGTCCCGCTCGGAGAGGGCCGGTCGGCGGCGAGGACGCGGACTTCGCGCCCGGCCACGTTGAGGATCCGCGCCGACACGCCGGCGGCAGCAGCCAGCGTGAACCGGACCTCGGCGAACCGCCGGGGCTCCGCCAGGACTGAGAGCGATGTGATCAGCGCGGCAGCGGCGGTGGTCCCGGCGGCTTGCACCGACGGCCCGCGCGTCACTTCGGCGGCCGGCCCGATCGCGGGCACGGAGCCGTCGTGAGCGTGGATGCGGCAGCGGTACTCCCCGGCCGGCAACGTGCGACCGCCGGCATACGTGACACCGGTCTGCGGATCGCCGCTGACCGGGCGCAGCTGCACCGGGCTCTCCGCCGTCTCGACCCCGCCCACAAACAGCCGCACTCGCACGAAGGCCGCCGGATCGCCCTCGGCGTCGCGGTACAGCACGCGGAACCGGAAACGGGTGTTGTCGGCTGTGCCGGAGGCGGGCTCCACCGGGTCCGCCTCGTACCCGACGGTGCCGGTGAAGTCGACGGTCGGCGCCCGGTTCGGCCGCACCCACACCTGGTACGCCCCCAGTGCCGCGTTCACCTCGGCCACCCGCACACCGTAGACGCCCCCGCCGGTCGTCTGCAACACGATGCGCGAGAAGAGCCCGGCCCCGGAGTCGTCGTTGCGCGCCATCCACGCGCCGCAGTCCGGGGCGCTGACTTTCAGCACGGTATCGGGCGCTCGCGGCGAGCCGTCCGGCGGCGACTTCACCTCGCGGGGCGTCTGGCCGGGCGCGGGGCCCGTCTCAATGACGTACGTCGCGCCATCATCGGCCGGGAAGCGGAACCAGTCGAGATCGCCGGGGACGGCGAAGTCCCGCAAGAGGGGCGCGCCGCCCACCGTCAGCTCGCTCGCCTGGGCGCACGTGTCGTCCGGCTCGCCGGGACCGAGGTTATCCAGCGCTCGCAGCGACAGCCGGTAGGGGCCGAGCGCCGAGCCCGGGGCGGGCCGCACGAGGGTGCCGTAGCGGCCGGACTCGGGGCAGCGCCACGCGATCTCCGCCAGGCGCCCGGCGGCCGCCTGCCCGAAGGTGATCGGCGGCCCGCAGAACGGCCCGCGCAGGGCGAGCACGGTGTCGACGGCCGGGTCACCGGCCGAGCGTGTTGCGAGGTCGTAGCGGACCCCCGCCAGGGCGTCGAAGGCGAACCAGTCCGAATCGTCGGGCGTCTCGAAGGCCCGCAGGTGCCGGAAGTCATCGGGCGAGATGAGCACGGCTGCGGCGCAGGTATCGTCCGGCTCGCCGACGCCCGAGCGGCCGACGGGCAGCGACGCAGCGGCGTCCCACGCCCCGCCGGCGGTCGTAACGGCGAAGCGCAGCACCGCCGCAGCGGGTTCGACCATCCCCGGTTTGACCTCCAGCACGTACGGAGTGGTCGACCACGCCGCGCGGCCGGGGGCCAAGTCCGGGAAGCCCGCCTCAGCGGCGACAACCCGGAGGCCCGCGCGATTCGTGCTCACTCCGGCCGTCACCCCGGCGAGCGGCAGCGGCCCCGCGTTCGTCAACTCGGCGCGCAGCTCGATCATCTCGCCCGGATCGGCCCATCCATCACCGTTCCCCGCGCTGGCGCCCACTCGGTCGTCGTCAACCGTGAGGCGCGTTACCTGCACCGGACCCGGCGCGCCGGAGCCCGTGACGGAAACCCGGAAGCGGTACGGTCCGGTCCAGAGGCCGTCACCGCCGGTCACGCCCACCAGGTAGGCGCCGGTGAGCGGGCAGACCCAGCTTACCTGAGCCGGGCCGTCCTCGCCGGGGACGAAGAGCACCTCGCGGCCGCAGTCAGGTTCGCGGATCGAGAGCGCGGTGCTGGGCGAGCTGCCCAGCCGGGGGCCGGTCTCGATGAGGTAGCGCGTCCCGGCCTGCGCCGCGAAGCGGAACCAGTCCTGGTCCAGGACGCCGCCGATCTCCCGCAGGCAGGTTCGGCCCAGCTGCGCCGGGAACGCCTCGGTGCACGCATCGTCGGGCTCGCCGAGGGCGTCCCAGCCGACCGGAAGCGCCAGCCGGTCCTCGGTCCAGGGCCCGCCCGTGTCGGCCCGGATGGCGAGACTCAGGGGCACGCGCGTGCCCTCGGGGACCGCACCCAGCACCCGCAGCCGGTAGCCGCCGGCGGAGACCGCCGCCTGCCCGGGGTCGATGCGGCCGTACCACGCTTGTCCGCGTTTCACCACCACCCGTGGGTCGCCGCTGGTTAGAGTGGCCCGGACGTTCGTAGCCGCGGCCGGGCCGAGGTTCCTGAGAGTGATTCGCACCTCGACCCCGGTGCCCGGCAAGGCTCGGATGCCGGGCGTGCCATCCTCCCCCAAGACCTCGAGCGAGACCCGCACAATCGGTCCGGGTCCCTCAACCAGGACCGCCTCGCGCGCGTTGATGCGCCCCGCCCCCAGCCGGCCGGCCAGTCCCGGGTTCTCGCCGTCGATGTTGTCCGCCGTGCTGCGGAGCAGTTGCGTGATCGCGTCGGGACCGAGCCGCCCGTGCCGCGCAATGAGCAGGGCGGCCACTCCAGCTACGCACGGCGTTGCCTGGGAGGTCCCGGAGGCGAGACCGTAACCGCCGCCCGGCCACCAGGCGCTGGTGATGCTCCGGCCCGGAGCGGCGAGGTCGATGAAGGCGTAGGTCTCGCCGTAGTTCGAGCCGGGCAGCTTCACGTCGTCACAGCCGACCGCCGCCACGCCGATCACGCGGTTCTGGCGCGCCGGGTCATCGCCGTCGTTGCAGACGGGGCTCGTCCAGGTGGCGGGATCCGTTGTGAAGGCCAGGGCGGTGTTCCCGGCCGCCGCGCAGACCACCACCCCGCGCTCGTAGGCGTAGTCGATCGCCGCCTGGATCGCCCGCGAGAAGGGGCCCTCCAGGCTGAGGTTGACGACCGCGCAGCCCTGATCCACGGCGTACTCGATGCCGCGCGCCACGTCACTGAGGTAGCCGACCCCGAAGGCGTCCACCACGCGCACCGGCAGGTACGTGCAGCCCCACCCGGCTCCCGCCACCCCCACACGGTTGTCGGTGACCGCCGCCGCGATCCCGGCGACGTGCGTGCCGTGGGCGAGGCCGAACCCGTCACCCCGATCGGCGTGCGGGTCGTTGTCGCGGTCGGCGAAGTCCCAGCCCCGGAAGTCGTCCACCAGCCCGTTCCCGTCGTCGTCGACGCCGTTGGGCGGGTCGAGGCTGTTCCGACGCAGGTTAGCTGCGAGGTCCGGGTGGTCGTAGGCGACTCCGGAGTCGAGGATGGCGACCGTCAGATCCGCGCGCCCGCGCTGGTGGTTCCAGGCGCCGGGCAGCTGCGCGCGGCGGAGGGCGCACTGGTCATTCCAGAGGGGGTCGTTGGGGCTGAGAGCGGGGCGAACCACATAGTCCGGCTCGGCGGCGAGCACGTTCGGCCGCCCCCGCAGCCGACGTAGCGCGGCCTCGACCGTCTGCCCCGGGGCCAGCCACACCACCGCCAGACGCGCATCGGGGAGGACGTCGGTTGCGGCGGCCACGTCCGGATCGGCGAACGCGGCGGAGGCGTCCGTAGGCTCTCGCAGCCGCACGAGGACGCGATCCCCCGCGGCGCGGGCGACCCGGCCGCCGGGCGAGCGAGCGATCAGGATGTCATCGGCGTCGCCGGCCGCCGTCCCCAGAAGCAGCAGGCCGGCGACCGCCGAGCAGACCCGAGCCGTCATTGGCCTCATCACTGTGCCCAAGGGAGTTAGACGCCCCGATCCAGGGAGCGGTTTCCGGGCAACGCGCAAGCGGCCCGAAGCGTTCGTATCGCTGGGGCGACCTTGCTCGGGAAGGAGTTCGCCCGCGAGCCCGTTGATGCCTGTCACAGTCGGGGGTAGAGGATTTCGGGAGCGCCGGGTGAACGTGACGGTAGCGGGCCCGGCGACCCACCGACGCCGGATCGAAGGCGGTGAGGAGCGTGGTGAACGTCATGCGAACTGCGTACGCGGCGCTGATCTCGGCGTCACTGTTGCTGGCGGCGGGAGCGGCTCAGGCAAAGCCCAACTGGCTGATGGCCACCGACGCCCGCGAGCCGTGGCGGGTTGCGCTTGACCGGGCCGAGAGGGTGCGCGAGCCGATCATGGCCTTCGTCTGTGTTGAGAACCAGCAGCTGACCCTCGCCATGGAGGGTCGGACCTTCGATGACCTGGACGTGGACGAGGCCCTCGAGGACTTTCTGTGCGTCCGGGTCGATGCCGTCGACACGCGGAACCAGCCCTTCCTGAACGCCTATGACGTGGGACGCAAGGACGTGGGCCTCGAGGTACAGCCCGGCCACGAGGACCGGCTGATCGTTGAGGACCCGGGTCGCGCTCAGACCTACCCGATCACGCTCTTCCTGAACCCCGACGGTGGCCTGGAGCACATGCTGTACGGGTTTGTGATCCCCGAGGACTTCCTTCACGTGCTCGAGCAGGTCAAGAGCATCATGGGCCTGCACGAGCGGCTGCGCGCCAAGGCGGATGACGCGCCGGCGCTGGCGGAGCTGGGCGGGCTGTACGTCGGGCTACAGCGTTACCCGGCCGGGCGGGAGGCCCTGGAGAAGGCGCTGGCGCTGGATGCCGACGGGAAGCTGGGCCTCGGCGAGACGGCCCTGCTGGACCTCGCGGTGGCGTACGTTTCGGAGGGCAAGGCGGGGGAGGCCGTGGAGCTGATCTTCCGCCACCTGGGCGCGTACGCGGACAGCGAACTGCGGTGCAAGGCGCGGTTCCTGCTGGGCGGCGCGCTGCTGGCGTCAGTCGAGCCGGACCGCCTGGCCGTCGAGGAGCTGGTCGCGCAGGGCAAGGGCGAGGAGGCGGCGGCGGCCCGCGCCCGTCTCCTGGACGGCCGTCGGCAGGCCGAGGAGGCGTGGTCGTGGTTCGAGGGGGAGAAGGGCAAGGCCCCCTGCGAGGATACGGAGTGGGCCTCGTACTCGCTGGGGGCTCTCGCAGAGCTGCGGGCGGAGACGGCCTATGCCGATCTGTCCGCGGAGGTCGATGCGCTGGTGGCCGAGGGGAAGGTCGACGCCGCCGTTCAGCGGCTCCGCGCCTTTGGCACGGACGAGAAGCAAGGGCACCGCGGCACGGACCGGGGCTGCGAGGCCCTGTTCCACGCCGGGGAGATCCTCCTGAAGGCCGGTAAGCGCCAGGAGGCCCTCGCTCAGTGGCGGACGCTGGCCGACCCCGATCCGGCGGAGAACCCCTGCGCGCAGACGCTCTGGCGCGGGCAGGCCGTGGGCGCGCTGCAGGAGCCCTAGTGGCGTGTCAGCCGTGATTCTGGCAGTTGCCGTTGGTCGTCGTAGGTCGGCTCACCAGAGCAATAGTGTCTCGTTAAACTCAGGGGCGGCGAGGGGAGGGGCGAGGGTCGTTCTCCGGAGAACTGGTGTGTGGGATCAGACCCGCCCGGAGGAACGACCCGTGGCCCCCTTCCCTCGACGCCGT
>VGFB01000005.1 GCA_016869015.1 Armatimonadota bacterium | reverse complement strand
ACCGTCTACTGGGCCACGGCGCGGGCCGGAATGGCCGGGGATCAGATGGTGAGCTTCCCCATCCCGCACGACGGGCAGATGCACGAGGTCCGCGTGCCCGTCGGAGCGCACGCCAAGTGGGCCGGCCAGACCATCACGGTGCTCCGCATCGACCCGGGCGGAGGCGCGCCCGGATCGGCGGTACGGATTGAGAGTGTGAGACTGGGGAGGTAGACGGCAGGGCCCGCCCGATCCTGACAGGCGCGGCCGCCTCTCCGCCGCGGCTCCGTTGGTCTCCCAGGCGTCGTCTGCTGGGTGCTCTGCCGCCCCTTCGGGGCTGGGGACAAGGGGGCGCCGGGGTGCCTGGAATCACGAGGGACGCCGCACTACGGCGCCAGGCGGGCGGCGCCCCAGACGGCGTGGTCGCTGTTGATACCGTCGGTGGCGTCGGTGGTGTAGAGGCGGAGGTGCGTTGCTCCGCCGAGCGGCACGCTGAGGGTCAGCGGCTCCTGCCCGCCACGGAGGATGGGCGACTCGTAGAGCGTCTGCCACGGGCCCTCCGCCGCCGCGCCGATCTGCACGAGGAAGGCGGCGCTGCCGTTGCCGCGGGCGGAGGAGCTGATGCCGATGTCGCTGTGGAGGACCAACGCGCCACGGTCGGCGGGCAGCGCGTAGATGACCTCCCCGTGTGTGCCGTCGGGGCTGGGCTCGGGGCAGAGCGTGAGGCACTTCGGGTAGAAGCGGTCCACGATTTCAGCCGGGTTGCCCACGTAGTCCCGATCCCGGATGAGCCCGCCGTGGGCGAAGGACGAGACCGGTTGCAGGTCGCTGAGGTACAGCGCGTTCGGATCGGTCTCGGTGCGGACCATGAACGACACCCCCACGGTCGTCGAGCGCCGTTCGACCGAGCGGTCGGCGACGGTGGCCTCGATCCGGTGGCGGCGCGGCTGAGCGGCGAAGGGCGCGAGAGCGCGGGCCAAGTCCACGCGGAGGGCGAGGCTCTGCCCGTCGCCGCCGGGCGTGGCTGAGAGGAGGTCCGCGTCGAGCCGGGCGCCGTTGAGGGTCAGGGCGAGGCTTTCAGGATCGAGGGGGTTGTCGGCATCGTTCCAGTCGATGGCGAGCGACCTCGGCGGCTCGATCCAGCCGAGGTCGGCGGCCTGCTCGGGGGAGAGCTCGCGGTCGTCGAGGGCCAGGCGAGTGATGGCGGGCGCCGAGGTGTCGGCGAGCCTCAGCCAGGGGGGCTTGCCGGAGATCAGGCGGACGAGGCGTCCCCCCGTCTCCTCGGCGGCGAAGCTCGGCTTGCCCCGGGGAGCGGCTCGCCACGCGCCGTCGCCGGCGAGCCAGTCGAGGGCGGCGGCCGTGGCCGAGCACTCGACGGTCACCTCCCCCGTAGCTCGCAGCACATGCTGTTGCCGGTCGGGGGCGGGTTCGCTGCGCCAGGAGAAGTCATTCGCGACGGTGACCTGCAAGCCCGGTCGGATGCCGTAGATGACGTACCAGTCGCCGACCTGGATGCCCTCGGCGGCGAGGTCCACCTCCTCCACGAGCTCGACCGTATCGCCCCCGTAGCCCCCCCCGACCTCGTTCACCTGCCGAATCGTGTAGGTCCGGTCGCGCTCGGGGAACCACAGCTTCAGCCCGCAGTACCAGGGCGTGTTGCCGTGGTCGACCATCGGCCGCCAGGTGCGAATGACGTTAGGGCGATCGGGCGACAGGACGGTGACCTGATGCCAGCTGGTCGCGAAGGGGGCGTGGTCCTGCACCTCCACGCGGACCAGGCCCCCCGGCAGCGCGGAGATGCCGGCGATGCGGTAGCCCTCGTTGCACGGCTCGCGGAGGTCGCTCTCGACGCGGATGAGGAGCTGACGCCCGACGAGGTGTTCCCCGCTGGGCCAGGGCTTGTCGGGCCTCACGATGAGAGCGCTCTCCGCGCGCGTGCCGGTGAGGTCGCCGACGACATCGACGATCTCGCCCGTGAAGTCGCCGGGCAACGACACGCGGAAGCCGTCCAGCGTCAGGGATGAGCCGCGCGCGGCGTCAGCAGCGATCACGGCGCCGGCGGCGTCGCGGCGGATGAGGGCGTAGCGCGCGTCGGTCTGCAGCCCGTCGGGGAGGGTCAGGGAGCCCGCTTCGGACTGGTAGATGACCGTGTCCGCGTGCCCGCCGACCATCTCCAGCCGCAGGGCCACGATGTCGCGTGCGGGGCCCTCGGCGCCGGTCGGCTCGAGGCGCGTGATGGAGCGGATCGCGGACTCCTCGCCCTCGCGGTAGCCCTCGAGGAGGTGGATGAAGAGGCTGCCCAGGGGCTGGCCGGCCTCGGCTGTGCGCGACTCGACGAGGAAGTCGCGGGCATTCAGGAACGCGACGTTGCCGTCGACGCGATGGCCGCCGGGGAGCGGTTGGCGCATCCAACCGATCCACGGGCCCTGGGCGCGCAGCAGCTCGGTGCGACCCTCGCTCTGTGGCAGGCCGAGCAGCCGCAGCCGCACCCGGCCCGTGTCCTCCGGAAGGGGGCGCCGGAAGGGCTTGCCGTCGGGATCGCGCGGGGCGTAGGCGGCCATGTCGGTCTGCCAGGTAAGATCCCACGGCTCGGAGGGAGCGGCGAGGCGCTCGACGTTCCGAACGCGGCGGAAGTGCTCGTGCTCGGGATCGTCGGCCGGCGCGTCGGTGGGCAGAACGACTTGGGCGAGGGTCTCGGCGTCGGCCTGCACGACGGGCAGGTTGGCCTCGGCGCGCTGGGCCCAGGCGCTGTTGTACAGCGCGTGGCGCTCGCCGCCGGTGAGCTTCAGGAGGTCCAGGACGTACGGGCGGCCGTCCGGGCCCTCCACGCCGATGAGCGTCCGCCGGAAGTCGGACACATCCTTGTCCATGCGCGCCCAGGAGTAGTGGTCCCGCACATCCAGGACCTGAAAGCCCGCGCCTGGTTCACCGGCGGTCTCGCCCCCTTTGAAGGTGATGACCTCCCCGTAGCCCCGGTTGTCGGCCCAGCCCCTCCCGGTCGCAACGCCGTCCACGGTCACCCCGTTCTGGCAGAGGGGACTGTGGGCGTAGACCCACGACCAGCTGGAGAAACCCTCCGCGGCCTCCGCGATCTCGTGGGGGTAGGCCATCGCCTTCAGCGCGGCGAACTCCGGGCGCTCCCACTGCAGGTGCGCGTTGCACCAGTGGGCCGCGTACCCGCCCCGGCGCATCACCGGGACGCCGTCGACCCAGCACTCGAGGCTGAGAGCGTCCTGGGCGTTGTGCAGCGTGGCGCGCGTGTAGCTGAGGCTGACCTCCTGCCGGTGGCCGGGCCCGCCGACGCGCAGGATCCCCACGCCGTAGCCCGCCCAGTTGCGGCTCCCGAGGCGCTCGTTCTCGCGGACGGCGGCGGGATCGGTGAGGAAGCCCGGAGGAAACGCGTGCTCATGCTGATCGCCGAACTCCAGCTGGACCCCCCGGACGGTGGTGAGCTTGCGCAGCTCCCCATCGGCGGCGAAGTAGAAGGGATTGTCCTCCAGGAAGCGGGGATAGAAGCGCAGCCAGCCCTCGGGGTCGCGCAAGTACGGGTAGAAGTAGCCGCCGGGCATCGCCATGTAGTTCGGCGCGCCCTCGCCGTTCAGCCCGTCCTGGTAGCTGTGGTTGTACAGCGTCACCTCCTGGGCCGGGCCGGCGAAGTCGATCAGCTCCGCGTCCTGCAACAGGACGCCCAGGAGCCACATCTCCACGTAGTTGGCCTCCTGGTAGTTGGTCAGGAGCTTCTGGGAGAAGACGCTCTTGAACATGAGCGCCACCTCCCGCAGGAGCTTCTCGCGGACCTTCTGATCGAGGGCGTCGGGATCCCCGTGCAGTTGTCGCGAGACCTCGCGGAAGGCCGGGTGGTGCCGCACCAGGGCGAAGGGCTCGACCCAGATCTGCTCGTCGAACATGTTCAGCCAGCCCTTGCTGCCCAGCGGGGTGCGGCGGCTCCAGGGGCCGAGGTAGCTGACCTCGAAGATCGCGGGCCGAGGCACGGCCTCCCATTCGGCCCGACCGAGGGGCAGCCCATCCCGCCCGTTGCACACCTCATTGTGCCAGCAGAGCGGGAGGCCGTAGTACGTATCGGCGGCGAGATCCAGGAGGATCGCGATCTTGTGGGCATACAGCGGATCGGCGGTCTCGCGGAACTTCAGGGCGTACTGCTTGACGAGATCGCAGCCGATGCTGAGCCAGCGCTGCTGATCGAAGATCGTGCGGATGAACAGCTCCCACTCCACGCCCTCCGCGTCGCGGTACAGCGTGCCGGGAACGTCCACCGAGGTGTCGTCGAGGTGCGGGAAGCTCACGGATTCGGTGGGTCGGAGGGAGTAATCCGGGGGGAAGTCGGCCTCGCGACCGTACAGCTCGGTCCGGCAGCAAGTCGTGGTCGCGTGGTAAGGGTTGTCGGCGTCGTAGGCCAGCGAGAACGCCCGGGAGCTGCAGAACACGCAGTAGCTGATGAGCGCGCCCTCGACCTTGAAGGCCTCGGGGCTTCCGGTTCGGACGCGCGCAAACGGCGCGATGTGCCGCGGGAAGTCCGCGCGCAACTCGGCGTCCGTCGGAGCCACAGCCGCGTGCTGCGCGAAGGCCTCGGCGGCGGCCGGCGCCGCATGGTCGCGCTCCCAGCGCTCGACCTGCGCGACCGTCCACTCGGCGAACAGCGTCTCCGCCGTCACCGGCGGAATGCGGCGGCCGGGGATCAGCTCGGCAACCTCGCGGCCCCGATCGGGCGCGTCCCACCACGAGGCCGCGGGCTGGGCCTGAACAGCCGCCAGAAGCGACGCAAACCCTCCAACGAGCACGGGCGTGGGCATCGGGACCTCCCAGACGGCACGACGAGTCAACCGCCGAAGACCAACGCGGCGGCCGCAAGGGCGCGACGAGGAATGGCTCGCTCAGGAGGTGAGGCGCTCGACCAGCAAGTCCTCGAAGGCGCCCAGGTCTCTCCAGTCCATCGCGCAGTGGACCGTCTTCTGTGTCTCATCCACCACCGTGTACCCGTCATCCGTCACGCGCAACGCGAGGTCCTCCATCACCAGGAGGTCCTCCGTGAAGGCCAGGTACACGGCTACGGTGTCGAACAGCGTCGTGCTGGCCGTCTCGACCGGCGGGCCGCCCTGGATCCACCCGGGCTTCCAGAGGCGGTAGTTCTCCATCAGGGCCCGAGGGCCGGGCTCCTCACAGCCGCGCACGGCCTGGTACTTCTCGCCGAGGAGTCGCACGCGATCGCAGGTGTCCAGCGGCGTGACCGTGCAGTCCCAGGGCGCGGCGAAGACCGCTCGGAGCTCCGCCGGACCGTTCACCACATTGGCTTCGGGAGCGGGGGCGCTGCCGTCCCCGTACCCGCGGCGGACGGAGCCATGCATCCCGACGAACCGCGCGTTGTTGACGAGGCTGGGGTCGCGCGCCAGGGCCGCCGCGATGTTGGGCACCGCCCCGATGCAGATCAGCGTTACGGGATCGGGTGAAGCGTGGATCGCCTCGTACCCCTCGATCCAGTCGCTCTGATTCCCTCGCTCGTCACCGGGAGGGATGCCGACGCCGACCGGAATGTCGGTGCGTTCGTAGACCTCGAGCAGCTTCGCGAGAATCCGAGCGCGGTAGGTGGCGTTCCCCGCATCGGACACGACCAGCCGCACGTCCAGCTCCGGACAGCGCAGCAGCATGCACAGCGCCCAGGTGTCGTCGATGTCGCCGCCGATGTCGGTGTCGAGGATGACCGGAATCCGCCGGCCCTGCCGAAGCAGACCGAACGTATCGGCCGCCGTCGGACAGCGGGGCTGGGCTGCCGAAGCCCCAGCCAGACCCCCGAGTGCCGCGGTCGTGCCGATGAACCCGCGTCGTGACATGCGCATCGCTCGCTTCCTCGCCGATGGGCGACTGCGCGTCGCCCCTGGGCGGCAGGCCGTTCGCCGCTGCCCGCGCCCGGACCTGTGCGCGCGCCGTTGCGGCCGGAACTTGCCGGTCGCAGGAGGTGTCGTTTCAGAGGAGGTGAACTGCGCAATCCGGTCCCGGAGTTGATAGTTGCAGCAATCCTGGCGGGAGGCGAACAGGCCGGTGAGCAACGCCGGGGGAGCATCCCACGCGATCGTCGCCCTGCGGTGGCTGGCCAGCTTGCTGCTGCCCGCCGTCGTTGGCCTTCCGGTGGGGGCGGCGCCGCTGCTGGAGTGGACCGGCCAAGCGGGGTACGCCGCCGACGGCGTCGAGCCGGACGCCGGGCCGCCGGGGACCGCCTTCACGTTCAGGGTGAAGTACACCGATCCCACGGGTCTTGCGCCCGCGAAGGTGCGCTGCTTCCTCGAGGTGCCTGTCCCTGATTTCCGCTCGCCCCACACCGTACGAATCACGGCTGACAGACCACCAGTGCCCTGTCAGCCGTGAAGCCTTGGGTCGTCGTGGGTCGGCTCACCAGAGCCGACAGAGCCTTCAGGTCGATGCCGGACGGCGTCGGCTCTGGTGAGCCGACCCACGACGGCAAACGGCAACCACAGGAATCACGGGTGACAGAGCACTAGGGAGGCCGCCGGCGGCGGCGCGCCCCCAGACGGTCATTCGAGCTCGGGTTCGACAAGGGCGCCCTGCGCCTGCTCGAGGGTCCGCGTGTAGGCGCCGAAGAAGTCGGAGTTGCAGTCCAGCCAGAGGGTGATCCGACGGAGGTCCTCCGGAGGCAGGGCCACGCCGTGGTGCCCGTCGCGGAGGAGCTGATACAGGCGCGAGGCATGGGCGCCGAAGCGGCCGGGCTCGGTGCGCGGCGGCGTCCAGTCGGCCCGCTCGTAGAAGAACGCGAAGTCGCGCAGGTTGCGGTACGAGGCGTACCAGTAGTGGTCCGCGTGCTCGAAGTCGCCGCGGCTGAGGTCGGGCGCGTCGGGTGTCTCGGTGTGACACTGCACGCAGGCGCGGTCGAGGACGGGCTGCACGAGCCGGGCGAAGCTGAAGGGGCTGCTGCCCTCGGGTTCGGGCTGCGGGACGGACGGCGGACGCCGGAACGCCAGCGGGGTGGGGCCCCCGTTCGCCGGCGCGCGGTCGGGAGGGTTGTGGCAGCCCTGGCAGGTCAGCGTCTCCCCCGGCTGAACCCATGTCTCGCTGCGCATGGACTGCACCGCCAGCCCGTCGCCGTCCAGCGCCTGGAAGAACACGGGACGCCCCGCGCGCAGTGTGAACCACGCGCTTCCGTCCTCCTCGACGGGCACGGTGCCCAGCACCCGGCGGGCGCCCTTCTGGGAGCCGTACCCGATGGCTGGATCATCGGCGTTGGGAGTGACCTTCGGGAGGACCTCGATGATGCGCAAGGCCCGGATGCGCGCGCCCTCGGGGAAGGGGAGCGTCGAATCGTAGACGTTCAGCAGGCCGACCAACCCGGTCCCGGGCGCGATGGGCGAGCGGTTCTCCTCCACCCGGAACTCCTCGGGTCGCAGGCCGCGCGCTGCGCGTTCGGGCAGGACGGGCGGCCGGGCGCGAGGCCGGAGGGGGATCGGGCTGAGGCAGCCGATGGCAGGGTCGCGGTAGAGCAGAAGGCGGTTGCCGAAGGCATCCAGCAGGTAGAGGCCGTGGCGGTTCGCCGCCCCCCGGCTGCCCGCGCCGCTGGGGTCGTAGGCGCAGAGGAAGAAGGTCTCGTCGAGCGGCCACGCGGTGGCATAGGGCTGGCTCTCGGTGGGGGCCGTCTCGGCTTCGGGGAAGGGGGCCGCCGGCGTGAGGCGTCGAACCGGGCCCATCGCATCGTCGTCGGGAAGCGCCGGGTCCAGGATCACGAGGGAACCATAGGCCTGCCCGTGGTGGGCCGCGGCGGTGGCGACCAGCCGGCGCGAGCCGGGGATGGCGCGCAGGTCCATCTCCATGTACGGTCGCAGGTGTAGGGCCGCGCCGTAGTTGCCGTGGACTGCGCGCGGGTCGGAGCCGTCGGGCGTCGTGACCCACGGGTGATGGGCCTGACTGTGCCCGCGATCGACGTAGTCCCAGCGGGTGTAGATCACCAGCCCCTCCGCGTCGACGCTGGGCTGCCACTCGTTGGTCTCGTGGGGGCTGATGCAGAGGAGGTCGGACCCGTCGGCCGCCATCGTGTGGAGGGTGAAGGTCGGTACCGGCCGGCCGTGGCACCGGCCGAACCCGCCGCGCCGCTCGGAGATGAACGCAACTCGCCCGTTCGGGAGTTCGCACGGGTCGAAGTCGTTCACGGGCCCGTCGGTCAGCTGCACCAGCCCCCGTCCGTCGACGCTCACCCGGAAGAGGTGGTACGTGCTCTCCTCCGTCCACTGGTAGCGAGTCGGTCGGCCCTCCGTCCAGGCGAAGAAGATGTCGCGCCCATCGAAGGTCAGCTCCGGCGAGAGGAACCCGCCCCCCGCGAGGCTCCGCCCCGCGAGACGCCCGTTCTCGCAGACCGTGTCCGCCAGCAGGTCCACCGCGCGCGGCTCCGGCCCGAAGGCGTCCTCGAGCACGAACAGCCCGCCGCCCGGGAGGGCGTGGAACCCGAAGTACTGATCGCACATGTGGTCGCCCTCGGAGTACACCCCCGGCAGGAAGGGCCGCTTGATGAAAAGGAGGCGGTCGAAGTTGAGCAGCGGGTTGGCAAACGCGATCCGACGGCGCAGCGCGTCGACCTCGGCGAAGACCGCCTCCCGGCGGGGGCGATCGTCGGGCGACGCGCCGTCGGCCAGGGCCTGCAGGCGGGTCAGCTCCTCGGCCCCCTCGGCGAGGTCGGGCGCGCCGTCCCGCGAGCGAAGGTGTTCCAGCAGCGCCCGGGTGCGCCGGAGGATCACGTCGAGGGCGTCGCGATCCGCGGGCAGAACGGTGGCCTCCGGCCGGTAGGCCTGCGTGACGAAGTGCGAGCCCGCGCCCTGGTTGCGGAAGAACGCGATCTCGCGCTCCAACTCGTCGAAGGGGCTCAGCGGGGGCTCGGGGACGGCCTTCGGCAGGCCCTCGGCCATCTCGATCCACGCGTCGCACCAGTCGGCATGGTCGCACCCGAACCCGTCGGGCGTCGTGCCGACCTCCAAGCACAGGACCTTCACGCCCTCGAGCGGCAGGTCGATCGTCACCGGCGCGTCCGGCCCGCGCAGCACCGTGCTCCAGAGGAGCCGCCCGTCGCCCAGGACCCGGAACTCGACGCTGCCCTGGTCCTCCATCTCGTCATCCACGCCGCACACGGCGTGGAAGCGGAGGCCCCGGCCGGCCAGCTCGATCCAGAAGGCCCCGGGCGGGTGCGTGCCGATCCCCCGCGCGTACTCCCGCCCGGCCATCCGCAAGGGGTTCCCGCCGACCGAGCGCCGCGCCAGCGTCCGCTGCCAACCACACCGCGAGAGGCTGACGTCCAACTCGTCGATCCAGGCCACCGGGCCCGCGACCGTCGGCGCGGAGACGACGAGGGTCGCGAGGGTTGCGGCGATGCAGCGGAGGGTCATCCCGGGGGGTGCTCCTTGTCGGGTGGCAGGGGTAGTTCGGGAGCGCGCGGGCATGGACCTCGTTGGGGGCACGGCAGGATAACCACGGGACACACGGAACACACGGCAGGGGACGCAACGGCGACGTTCACCACGAAGACGCAAAGAGCACGAAGCAGCACGAAGACGTCATCGGGAGGCGAGGCGCGATGGTCTGCATGCTGGTTGCGCTGTCGGTGGTCGTGCTCGCGGTGTGTGCACGCGGCGAGGAGGCGGTTCCGCCGGCGCAAGCGGGGACGCACTACCCGCTGCTGCGGGCGACGGCGGACGCTTCCGAGCTGTCGCTGTCGTTCCTGCAGCCCCGGTTCAGGGAGGTCGAGGCGTGGAAGCGGCAGGGACGGCGGCAGGTGCGGGAGCTGCTGCACTACGACCCGCCCCACTGCGCCCCGAACGCGGAGGTCGTCGAGCGGGTGGACTGCGGGGCGTACATCCGCGAGAAGCTCTACTTCAACACGACCCCCGACCTCCGTGTGCCGGCGTACCTGCTGCTGCCCAAGGGCGAGCCCCGACGGCGGCCCGCGATCGTGGCCCTGCACGACCACGGCGGCTTCTATGTGTGGGGCAAAGAGAAGGTCATCGCGACGGAGGGTGAAAACCCGGTCCTGGCGGAGTTCAAGCGGACGTACTACGCCGACCGCAGCTGGGGCTCGGAGCTGGCGAAGCGCGGCTATGTGGTCATCGCCATCGACATGTTCTACTGGGGCGAGCGGCGGATGCAGTTCCCCGAGGACCCGCCCGTCTGGCGGGCGCGGGAGGCGATGACGGCGGAGGACGTGGCCGCCTTCAACCGGCGTTCGGGGGAGAAGACGTGGCTGATGGGCACGGGGCTGTTCGAGGCGGGGATCAGCTGGGCGGGGGTGATGTTCACCGACGACATCCGCACCGTGGACTACCTCGTGACGCGGCCCGAGGTCGATCCGGAGCGCATCGGGTGCTGCGGCCTGTCGGTGGGCGGCTTCCGCTCGGCGCACCTGGCGGGGCTGGACCCGCGGATCAAGGCCGCGGTCGTGGTGGGCTGGATGAGCACTTACGGGGACATGCTGCAGAACCACCTGACCAGCATCGGGCCGATGAAGATAGTCCCGGGTCTGTATGAGTACATGGACCTGCCGGATGTGGTGTCGATGAACTGTCCCGGCGGGCTGATGATCATCAACGGGACGCAGGATGCCCTTTTCCCGATGGACGGCGTGAACGCGGCCTTCGAGAAGGTCGCGAAGGTCTATGCGAAGGCGGGTGTTCCGGAGAAGTTCGAGGGGGTGCTCTACGACGGTCCGCACGAGTTCAACGCCGAGATGCAGGACAGGGCGTACGCCTGGCTCGATCGTTGGCTGAAGGAGGAGGAGTGACGTGACGGCAGTGCTTCTGATCCTCGTATCGGGCCTGGGCCTCGCGCAGGCGCGGCGGGAGGCCGGCGCGATCGACCCGCAGGCGATCCAGCACGAGCAGGGCTTCTGCTACACCGTGGCGGTGCAGACGCCCGACCGGCCGGACAGCATGGCGGGTCAGGCCTCGAGCCTGCGGCTGCTCGAGGACGGCCGGGAGCTCGGGCCCGCTCACTCGATGCACCAGGCGATCCGCGACACCGGCGGCGGCGCGTACTCCCACTGGTCGGGGGCCCCCGATGGGCCGCAGCAGCTCTTCTTCTCGGCCTCGGACAACTCGGACCCGCGCGCCAACGAGCGGAAGTACGAATGGGCCGTCGTGTACGACGCCGCCGGGAAGGCCGTGCCGCCCACGACGGCCGTCCCGCTCACCTCACCGTGCCGGTTGGCGGCGACGCCGGACCGGCCGGCGACCCGCGACCGGCACACCTGCCTGCTGGCGGACTTCGATGCGCCCGACAGCAACGACGCCGCCTTCGCGCGGGTCGAGCGGCGTGAGGTGGGCGTCGGGAGCCAACCGGACGCGCCGGGGCGGTTCGGCGGCGGCGTGTCGGTGACCGGGGTGGAGGGCTGCGTGATGTACCCGGGGCTGGACAACTACGACCCGCGACGCGGGACCGCCGAGTTCTGGGCCCAGTCCCGCAGCGAGGGGGGCATCTGGGCCGACGGCAAGGAGCACTGGCTGCTGGTGCTGTACCCCGAGCGGGCCGGGACCTCGGCGCGGTACGGGATGAGCCCGTACTTCGTCGCCCTGCGCAAGACCTCGGACAACCTGCTCGAGCTGCGGATCATCAGCACCTCCGCTCCGGCCTACTCGGCGGCAGTCAGCCTGCGGAGCGGGCGGAGCTGGACGGTGAGCGTGCCCGCCGAGGGGCTGGCGGCGGAGGCGTGGCACCATCTGCTGGTCTCGTGGGACCTCACCGGCGCGGGGCGGCTGTGGCTGCTGGCGGACGGCGAGGGCGCAACCGCGGACCTGAGCCTCCCGGCGAACCGCCCGGCGCCCAACCCGGGCGGCCTGATCCTCCTGGGCGGCTTCTGGGGCCTGCCGGGCGACGGGGTCGAGACCTCGGACTGCAACCTCGACGACTTCCGCGTGCAGGCCTGCACGGCAGAACCGCGTCTCGAGGGCGCCGCCGGGGAGCCTCCGCCGGCGCTCGAGGAGGCGCGCCTGATGGCCGAGGAGGACCTGGCCCGGGCGATGCTGGACCAGCTGCTGAGGCTGCAGTTCCACGGCGGCCTCTCAGCGGGCTACCACTGGCCCACCTACACCCCCTCGGGCTGGAGCCTGGTCGGCCGGGGGGTGGACATGTGGTTCGCGCACTCGGCCGAGGCGGGTCAGGCGCTGCTGCGGGGCTGGCTGCTGTGGGGGGACGACCGGTACCTCGACGGCGCCATCGAGGCGGCCGACATGTTCTGCCGCACTCAGATGGAAAACGGCAGCTGGGCGTACCACTACACCTACAGCCGCGGGGAGTTCCAGCGCTGGGGCGATCACGCCTACATTGCCCAGGCGATGCAGAGCAACCAGATCCGCTTCCTGTGCCTCATGAGCAAGCGGCTGGGCTACGAGCGCTACGAGCAGGCGATCCGCAGGGCAGGCGACTGGATGGCCTCCATTCAGTTCCCCAGCGGCGCCTGGGGCTGGGAGGCGTACCCGCTGGGGCAGACCGGGCCCTACGGGCACCCCGCGCTGAACGACGCGGTGACGCCTCAGGCGATGCACGACCTGTTCGTCATCTGGTGCGCGACCGGCGACGAGAAGTACCGCGCGCCGATCCTGCGCGGCGCCGACTGGGTCATCGAGGCGCAGGCCGACGCGCCCACCTACGGCTGGGCGGACCAGTACAACGAGCAGAACGAGTTCATCTGGATGCGGAACTTCGAGCCGCCCGCCGTCTCCATGCAGGCGATCAGCTCGGCCACGTGGGGGCTGTGCCTGGCTTACGACCTCTCGGGCGACGCGAAGTACCTTGAGCCGCTGCGCAAGGCGCTGCAATGGCTGGACAGCGTGCCGGAGGATCAGCGCGGGTGGCTGTGGTACGATCCGGCCACGAACGTACCGGTCGTGGCGTACCATAACGAGATGCTCCCGGTGACCGATCCGAAGGCCATCGCGGAGATGATCCCCCGATTGGACGCGCACTACGGGACGAAGTACCCCTGGCAGGCGGACCGGATCCGCGAGGAGCTGCGGCGGCGGGAGAACGGGCCGATCTACGTCGACTGGCGGGGAGTGCGGGCGCAGCGCGACTTCGCGCAGACGCCCATACCGGCGGAGTTCGGCGCGGTGTTTCAGGCCGACACAGCCAAGGGCGCGCGGGAGCAGCTCGCGGCCTGGGCCGAGGGCAAGCCCCTCGGCGGCATCCTGGGCGGGAGCGCGTCGTACGGCCGCACCTTCGAGGTCGGCAACGCCATCAGCTACTGCGAACGACTGCTCACCGATGCGGAGAATGCCCGCGTTGCCCTCGGCGACCTGCCCGCCGCCAGCCTCCCACGCTACTGGCGCGGCGGCAGCAACAACTGGGTCTACATGGAGCCGGGGCGGAACTACTACGGCGACGGCGGGGACCCAGGACCGTAACCGCGACGGCGGACCACCGGGCCTACAGAAACCAGACGATGTAGCGGCGGACCCACTCCCCGGCGAGGAGGCCGACGAGGCTCCAGATCCCGATCGAGAAGAAGTGCCCCAGCGTGAAGGCCATGAAGCCGCGGGCGGCGCGGCGGTAGGTTCTGACGCCGCCGAGGCGCAAGGTGAGGGTCTTCGCGCCCCACAGGACCAGGGCCGCGAACCACATGTAGGGGCCCTGGTGGCAGAACGCCAAGGCGTAGCCGCCGGGGTGGAAGGGGAAGCGCAGCCAGACGCGGCGGCCCAGCACCATCCCCAGGACCATCAGCATCCCGAAGGCCGTGTAGGCGATCTTCTGCAGGTTCGGCTTCTCGGGCTGGTCCATCCACTGGGACACCGAGCGGAACTGCCCGAGAACCTCCTGGGTCATCTGACCGCCCTCGATGCCGCCAGGGCTGGAGAGCACGAGCCCGCCGAACTCGTAGAAGGTGGAGAGGTTCACCAGGAAGGCGAGCAAGATGCCGAAGACCAGGGCGCCCAGAACGACCCGCGCGATTGTGCGGCGGCTGCCCCCCAGGCGCTTCGCGGCGACGTAGGACTCCTGCCCCGTGGCGGTGATCGCCTGGTTCACGCTGCGCTGGAGCCAGGAGAACATCGTGAGCAGCGTGAAGGAACGCGAGTCGCCGAGCGTCACGAAGGCGGAGCTGCCCAGGATGTTCACCATCGTCTGCCGCTGCATGTACAGCGGGTAGCCCCAGACGATGGGGAAGCCCATCTCGGCGCGGTTGCGGCAGTAGACGATCAGCACCAGGAACATGATGCCGAAGTACATCAGCGAGGCCCACCACGCCACACCGAAGACGACGGGCATCGTCACGACGACGCCCAGCCCCACGACGGCGAGGAGCAGCATGACCCGGAAGGAGAGCGGCTCATCGTGGTCGTCGATCTCCGCGCCGCCGCCGAAGGCCTTCCGGACCACCTCCGTCAGCCGCACGCGCCCCTGGTAGATGAAGTACAGCCCCAGCAGCACGAACCCGCCCATTGCCTGATGGGTCACGAAGGGGAAGCCGGCGGGCATGTAGCCGCCCATCCGCGCGAAGGGGCGCACGAGCCAGCTCAGCAAGGTGAAGAACCAGATCGAGAACAGCACGTCCGAGGGCACCATGTATCCGATGCCGAGGATCTCGGGCTTGTAGAAGATCTGCAGGCCGGCCATTTCGTTCCACGGCGCCTCGGTGAACAGGGCGCCGAGAGGGTAGTTGATCCCGAGCGCCGGGACGGCCGGGTTGAAGACGTGCAGCGCGTTGAGCACGTTGTACAGCACCGCCAGCGAGAAGCCGACCCACATGACGGGATCGCGGAAGAAGCTGACCGCCGCGACAAGGCCGCGCTCGGGCCGGATCATCTCCACCGAGAGGTTCGACACCGGGAAGGTGAGGTGCTCGTCGTCCTCCCAGGTCCGCCGGAAGAGCATCACCAGGCAGAACGCCGCGATGAAGTAGGCGCTCAGGTACGCGCTCCAGAGGAGGAAGGGCACGAGCCAGTAACGCCAGGGGACGAGCGTCGGCCCCGCGAAGAAGCGCACGATCCCGGCGAGCGTCGGCCCGACCACCGGCACACCGCCGAGGCCCAGCGTGGGCACGTCCACGTCCGCGCCCTCCCAGAAGACGCGGGCGACCTCGGGATCGGTCGGGGCCCACTGGGCGGGGATGTGGTTCGCCATCTCCGCGAGGTGATCGGTCGGCAGGCCGAAGTACTGCGTCACCATGAGGCAGGGCATCACCTGGCGGAACAGACCGACGCCGGGCATCGCCGACGTGATCGCGAGGAACACGAACACGACGAGGGTCTCCCCGCCGGTGAGCGACAGCCGCCGGCACAGGCGCGCGACCGCGGGGAGCCGGCCGGCCTGCTCCAGCCGCCCGGCGAAGCGCGCCAACAGCGCCCCCACCGACAACAGTAGCAGCAGCCCGAGGATCGAGGCGATCGGCGGCGTGCTCTCGGAGACCTGGCTGGTCAGCGTGACCAGCTCGGCCTGCCGCGTCCAGGCGCTCACCAGCAACGCCAGGATGACGGCGATCGCCAAGGCCCGCACCGTCGCCCAGCGGTAGGGGGCGGGCTCGGCGGCGTCTGCGTGGGCAGGCGCGACGGGGGCCTGTACGGGGGCCGGCTGGGGCATGCCCGGGCTCCGCGGTGAAGTCAGACGGCAACCACGGTGAGTTCCGTTCCGCCGCCGGACACACCTGCCGAGGACATCAGCGGGCGTCCTTGACCATCGGGACGTTGGGCGGCAGATCGGCGGCGACGTTCAGGAGGCGGACTCCCGCCTCCCCCGGATCGCACGCGCTGCCGATGAAGACCGCCGCCTCAGTGATGTTCGGGTCGCGGACGCTCAAGCCCTCCACCTCGATGCCCGTGCAGTTGTCCAGATACAGGCTGCAATCCACCGGGAACCACTCCGGGTGATTCCACGTGTTGCGCCGACCCGGCTCGCTCTCCACCACGTTGCCCGCCAGGCGCGCGCCCGCTACGCCGACGAGCTGAATCGCCATCTTGCGCGCATCGATGAAGCGGTTGTCCAGGATCTGCAGTCCGCTGTAGTTGCGGAACTGGGAGCCGTCGCCGACCTGGATGACCGAAGCGAGCCCGGCGTTGGTGACGTTCCGGAAGACGTTGCCGCGGATGGTGACGTCGCGGGGGATGACCCCCTCGGCCCACGCCGTGCCCCCGTACCCCAGGATGATCCCGTAGCCCTCCGCGTTCTCGAAGGTGTTGCCCTCGATGACGCCGCCGCGGGCCTGGATCAGCAGGCAGCGACTCCGGTTCTGCCCGAAGTAGTTGTGCGCGATCCGGAAGCTCGGCGCGGCCAGCGACGCCGGGTACAGGTAGTCCACGGCCGGGTCATACCCGACCGCGGCAAGGGGCTGGGCCAGCTGCACGCGCAGGCTGCTGCCGTCGGCGGCAGGCGTCGCCTCACGGACCTCCACCTGCCCCTTGATGCGGCTGACGGTGGGATCCATGACCTCCAGCACATCCCCCGCGCGCACGTCCACGTCCGCCAGGAGTGTCACCTCGGCGGGACCCTCCACGCGGACATGCTGCCCCGCGAAGGCCGGGCAGTGCAGGTTGATGCAGTCGTCGCCCTGGCCCATGAAGTAGCAGTTCCGGATGGTGACGCCGCCGCGGGCGCCGTGGCAGAAGAGCGCGTCCGCGTTTGAGGCGAGCATGCGATTGGAGCCGGCCGGAGCCGTGTCGGCATAGCCGTCGATCTGCGCGCCGTCGGTCTCCCACAAGCCCAGTCCGCACGTCGGCGAGGCATGAACGCCGACGTCCTTCACGTAGAAGCCCCGCGTGCGCGCGCCCGTGAGGGCCTGCTGGGCGATCCGCCGGCCGACGTAGATGAACTCCTCCCCCGGCTGAAGGTGCCCCTTCAGCGCCTGGGGGTCCGCCCGCAATCGCCACGTCGCGGCGTCGACGGGCTCGACCGCCGTGATCATCAGCGGGCCGATCACCGGCCAGCGGTACGCTCCGTCGGCGGAGCGCGCCATGCGATAGCCGCCGTGCCAACCGGGCGGAATGCGCTCGTTGATGGCCTGGGGCGTCGGGTAGCCCTCGTCGAGCGTCAGGAGGAACCAGCCCTCCTCGGCGTTCAGTTCCGTCACGCGGCCCTGGGTGAACGGCAGCGGGTTGTAGTCGATGGACAGGTCGCGGACCATGATCTGCTCGCCGCCGCGCACGCACAGGCCGCCCAGGGCCGGGTCGGCCATCACCAGCGCCGTATCCATCCCCTGGCCCCTGATCAGCAGGTTCCGGGCGTCGACCACGTTGAGGATCGCCAGCGTGTCCGACCCGAGGTCCGGCGCCGGCCGGAACAGATAGCGGCCGCGGCTGCCGAAGACCACTTCCGCCGGGCTCTCCTCCGCCACGGCGGCGCGCAGGGCGGAGTAGAAGGCCAACGTGCAGTCCGTCACGCCGTCGGCGACCGCGCCGTAGTCCTCGACCGTGATCGTGCGGCGGTCCCCGGCGGGGAAGGGAACCTCGAAGCCAAACGTCTCGCCCGCCAGGGGCACAGGGGGCGGAGCCTCGGTGGTCCGCAAGGCCTGACGAGCCTGCAGGGGATAGATGGTCTGCGGGTAGGCCACGGGCTCCTCCGTCGCCGGATCGGCGGCACCGATTCCCGGCCCCACCAGCGCCCCGAGGGCAATGGTCATCCACAGACGCTCCGTCATCGACCGCCGCATCGCGGGGTCCCTCCGTCAGCTTTCGCTCCGGGTCGTGCCGAGGGAGTTCTCGGTGAGGGCCGACAACGGGCCAAGCCGCCGGTTGACCATGCCGCGGAAGCAGTGCGGCAGGTGGTCGGCATGGCCCCGATGCACCAGAACGCACTCGACGCACCTGCCGTGGTACGCGCAGTTGCCGGGACAGCTGCAGTAGTCCTCGCCGGAGTTCAGGACCTCCGCCAGGAACTGCTCCTGAAGGCGGCGCGCCTCCGCCACGTCGCCGCGACGGAAGAGCTCCATCGCCCGCTGCTCAAGCGGGTGGTCGTCGATCATGGCTTCGCCCCCCCCGAGTAGCTGCGCTACAACTCGATGATCGCCGGGCGGTCGCCGATGCTCAGGGCGGCCTCGGCGATGCGGGTCGCCTCAATGCCCTCCTTCGCGCCGGTCACGGGCGCTTCGCCGGTACGGCAGCAGTGCAGGAAGTGGGCCATCTGCTTGCGGAACCAGTCGCCGCCTCCGTCGGCCTCGAACTCCACCAGGTGCTCGCCGTCCGCCAGGTTGACCTTGAGCTGATTCCCGCCGGGGAACATGATCGAGCCCAGCGGGCCGAGCACGTCGTGGGCCGAGTCCGCCGGCACGCCATAGCCGAAGCCCGGCAAGCCCCACGACCAGCAGACGATCTGCTGATCGCCGCTCGCGAAGTTGATGATCACCGTGCCCGTGTCCCAGGCGGTGGTCTCGGCCTTCAGCCGGCGGATGTCGGTGACGACGTTCGCGGCTTCGCCGAAGATGAAGCGCGCCCAGTCGTAGCTGTGCACGGCGCCGTCGATGAACGGTCCGCCGCCGATCTCGCGGTCGAAGAACCAGGGCGTCGGCGCGCCCGACCCGCCGCTCAGCGAGCGCCAGACGACCGGGCGCCCGACCATCCCGGACTGGATGATCTCACGCAGCTTCAGCCACTCGTTGCAGAAGTGCCGCACGAAGGCGATCTGCAGCACCACACCCGCCTCCTGACACGCCCGATCCATCGCCTCGCAGTCCGCGACCGTCATCGCCATCGGCTTCTCGCAGAGGATGTGCTTTCCCGCGGCGGCGGCGTCGAGGACCGCCTGCTTGTGGTAGCCCGTGGGGGTGCAGATGACAACCGCGCCGACATCCTCCCGCGCGAGCAGCTCGTGATGGTCGGTCGTCCAGGCAGGCGTGCCGTACTTCTCGCAGTGCGCCTTCGCGGCGTCGGCGTTCACGTCCATTGCGCAGGCGATGAAGGCCTCGTCGTTCCCGACGAGGTGAGGCGCGTGGGCGTTGTGGATGCCCCCACAGCCGATGAAACCGATCCCCAGCTTCGACATGGCGTCAAGTCCTTTCGGGAGGGAGTTCCGAGAGCTCCGAGCGGGGTTCGCGAGGAGGCGGGGGGAGGCCTTCTCAGGCCCCCCCCCGGCCCCTCTCCCAGGGGGAGCAGGGAACGGCACGGCGGCCGCGGCGGATGGGGGTCGTGCGTCTGTGGGACGCTCCTACGACATGGCGGCGCGCACCGCCTCAGGGCGCAGCGCGCGCCGGTAGATGCGCACCTCGTCGATGACGCCCCCGAAGGCACCGCCGTGGCAGCTCGGATACTCGAAGTTGCCGATCATCACCGGGTATGGGTTGGGGTTCGGCCGGCCGGGTCGAGGCGTCTCACCGTGGAGTTCCCCATCCACGTAGAGTCGCAGCGTCTGCCCGTCCCAGGTGCCGACGAGATGGTGCCACGCGCCGGCGGTCAGGGGAGCCTTGCTCGACACGCGCGGCTCCCAGGTGACGGCCGGGGTCCCGACGTGCACGAAGAAGGAGACTCGGCCCCCCTCCGCGGCCTTGTCGATCCGCAGCAGGTACTCGTCGTTCTTGGCGATGATGATGCGCGACTGGTCGGAGCTCGGCCCGGGCAGTACCCACGCCTCGAGGGTGAGGGCCTGGTCGAGGTTCAGACTGCGGCGGGACGAGGTGCGCACCGCGGACTCGGGCTCCGCGAACCGCAAACCCCGGCCGCGGTGGCCCGCCACCCACTCCACGTCGATGGTTCGGGCCCGCTGATCGAGTCCGGACGCGTCCTCGAGGAGGCGTCCCTCGCCCTCCTCGAAGGCGAAGCGTGCTACGAGGCCGTCGTCGGCCGTCGGAGAGGTCAGCGCACACAGCAGCGCCCACGCGTGCATGGCCTGTCACCTCCATTGGAGCGTGGATGGGAAGGCCACCGCCAACAGTGGACGGTCCATGCGCCCTCTCACGCCCCCAGGTCAGCCCAGGGCCGCCAGCAGCGCGCGGCGCATCGTCTCCACCGGCGCCTCGATGCCCGTCCAGATCTCGAACGCGATGGCGCCCTGGTGGACGAGCATTCCGGTGCCGTCCAGCGCCTCGGCGCCGGCGGCGCGGGCGGCTCTGAGGAGGCAGGTCTCGCGGGGGTTGTAGGTCAGGTCGCAGACGAGCTGGCCCGGTCGAAGCCAGTCGACGGGGACGACGGGGGGAACCTCCACATTCGGGTGCATCCCCACGCTGGTGGAGTCGATGACCAGGTCGGAGCGCAAGACCGTCTCCCGCGCGGCGGGGGAGGCGAGGTCGACGACGCCGACGGGGCGGCCCGTGTGCTCGGTCACCAGGGCCGCCACCTCCTCCGCCTTCTCCGGACGTCGCGCGGCGAGGGTCAGCTCGGCCACGCCGGCCGAGACGAGGGCGTGCGCCACGGCGCGCGCCGAGCCGCCGGCGCCGATGAGTGTGACCACCTTCCCCGGCAACGTGGCGCCGGTCTCCTCCACGGAGCGCACGAAGCCCGGCCCGTCGGTGCTGTGGCCCCTCAGGCGGCCCTCGACGTTGTGGATCGTGTTCACCGATCCCAGCGCGCGCGCGGCCGGATCGAGCTCATCCACCAGCTCCGCCGCCGCCTGCTTGTGGGGGATGGTGACGTTCAGCCCGACCAGGCCCAGCGCCACGAGGCCCCGGATCGCCTCCGCGAGGCGCTGGGGCTCGACGCGGTAGGCCACGTAGGCCCAGTCGAGGCCCAGCTGCGCGAAAGCGGCGTTGTGCATCGGGGGCGAGAGGCTGTGCTCGACCGGAAAGCCGATCACGCCGACGAGCTTGGTGGTGCCGCGCAAGGTGACGGCGCCCACGGGCTCACCTCCAGGGGCACGCGAACAGCCCCCGCCGCTTGAGCAGCCAGAAGATGACCGCCTCCGCGGCGCGGACGAACTTGGTGCCGAAGAACTCGTCGCGCGAGACGGGCTTGACCAGAATGGAGCGCGCCCCGATCATGTTCCCGCCGGCGACGTCGGTGATGAGTTGATCGCCGATGACGACCGTCTCGTCCGGCGCGAGGCCCATCTGCGCCGCCACACGCTTGAGGCCCCACGGCTTCGACGCGAAGCCGACCCCCTCGATGCCCAGCCGCTCCTTCAGCGTCTCCAGCCGCTTCATCTTCGAGGTGTTCGAGACGATGCAGACGCGGAAGCTCTGCTTCGCGGCCTGGAGCCACGCGCCCATGTCCTCGGGTACCTCCAGCGAGCGCCAGGGGGTGATCGTGTTGTCGAGGTCCAGCAGCAGCGTCTTCACGCCCCGAGCGCGGAGCGCGTCGAGGTCGATCTGTGACAGACGTTCGATGGCCTCGGTGGGCACGAACCGCTCGAGCAAGCCGTGCTACCCTCCCCGGATGGCGCGAATGGCCTTCAGGTGCTCCGCATAGGTGCGGGTGAACTTGTGCGAGCCGTCGGGCCTCGCGACGTAGAAGAGGTAGTCCGTCTTCGCCGGGCGCAGCGCCGCGCGGACCGAGGCCTCGCCCGGGTTGCAGATCGGATGGGGCGGCAGGCCCTGGTGCCGGTAGGTGTTGAAGGGCGAGTCGACCTTCAGGTCCTCGAGGGTCACCCGCTCCTTGTGCCCGCCGAGCGCGTAGAGGACCGTTGCGTCGACTTGCAGCCGCATCCCCCGCTTCAGCCGGTTGTGGATGACGCTCGAGATCAGCGGTCGGTCCTTGTCCACCCGCGCCTCGCGCTCAATCATCGAGGCGATGGTGACGACCTCGTGCAGCGAGTCGTGGGTGCGCACGAGGTCGGGCCCCAGACCCTCGATGACCCGCGTGCGGAAGGCCTCCGCCATCTCGTCCACCAGCACCGCAGGCTCAGTTCCGTACTCGAACACGTAGGTGGCTGGGAAGAGGTAGCCCTCCACCGACTGCGCGCTGAGCGAGCGGCCGGTGGGCAGGGGGATTCCCGATACGTTGGCTGGGACGGCGACCGCCAGGAAGTCCTGGGCTGCACATAGCCCCGTCTCGTCCAGCCGCGCCGCGATCTGCTCGACGGTGAAGCCCTCCGGGAAGGTGACCTTCGCCGTCGCCTGCTGTCCGGACGCGATCACCTCGGCGATCTCGCGGGCGGGCATCGTGGGCGCGAGGCGATAGTAGCCCGCTTGCAGGTCTCCGGCCAGGCCCCACCAGTGTATGCCGACCTGGAAGGCGAACCCGCTGCGGACCAAGCCCTCGTGCTCCAGGCGAGACCCGATGTCGTAGGCACCGGAGG
>VGFB01000004.1 GCA_016869015.1 Armatimonadota bacterium | reverse complement strand
CGTTGTTGCAGGAGCATTACGCGGCGACGCGGGAGGATCAGGGCAAGAACGCGCTGAGCGGCGACGCCGCGTGGTATGCCGCGATGATGGCCCGGACGCCGGACGCCGCGCGCCACTCGGTGCGCGCCCCCGATGAGAAGGTCTTCCTCGTGCAGCTCCGGGGCGACCGGGCCGAACTGCTGACGGAGCGCAAGCCGCACGGCGCCATGACGAAGCGCTCCCCCACGGGGACGCTGAGGGTGCACAACGCCCGCGGGGAGACGGTCGGCGAGGATACCTTCAGCACGGACGAGGCGCACGAGTTCCGGTGCGAACTGAGGGGCGGGGCGGGAGAGCGCTTTCGCGTGGTGGTGAACGACGATCAGAGGGGCGTCTGGACCCTCCGGGGCACGGGGTTGGGGATCGTCGCGCAGACGGGGCCGGAGTTCCGCATCGGGGGCGTCGGGAAGGGGAGGTTCCGCTTCTTCGTGCCGGCTGGTGTGGAGCGGTTCAGCGTGAGGCTCCTGGGCGTCCACACCGGCGCCTACGGCGCTGTGGTCCTGACGCCGACGAGGGCAGTCGCCGGGCAGCACCAGGGCGCCAACCCGGGGTCGGCGCTGATTGCGGGGGCGCCGCAGGACAAGCCCCAACCGCCGGACCATCCCGAGCGCGGGGAGATAGAGGTCCGGCCCAGGGCGGAGGACACCGGAAGGCTGTGGAGCCTCGTGCTGTGGGCCGCCGGGGACATCGGCGTCGACCTCGCGGGCGTCCCGCCGTATCTGGCGCTCAGCGAGGAGGCCTGGTTCGGTCCGGAAGGGTGATGAGATGAAGCCCGAGCGATGGAACCCGGTTCGTTGCTGCGGGTTTGGCAAGTGTGTTATACTCCGACGCCCGACCCCTGCGGGGCCGGGGCGTCTTGTGGTGCACGGGCGGTAACGAGCCGCTGACTCGGCAAAGGTGGCTAGCGCATGTCCTCGGTCGTGTACATCGATGGCGAACTGGTTCCAGCCGGCGAGGCGAAGGTCTCAGTATATGACCACGGTCTGCTCTACGGCGACGGGGTGTTCGAGGGGATCCGGGCCTACAACGGGCGCGTGTTTCGCCTGCAGGAGCACCTGGATCGCCTCTACGCCAGCGCGCGCGGCATTCAGCTGGGAATCCCCCTGTCCATGTCGGAGATGGAGTCGGCGGTTCTGCGGACCATCGCCGCCAACGGGCTGACGGACGCCTACGTGCGGCTGGTTGTGACGCGCGGCATCGGCGACTTGGGGCTCGACCCGCGCAAGTGCGGCGCCCCAACCGTGTTCATCATCGCGAGCACCATCCAGCTGTACCCGGTCGAGGTCTATCGCGCGGGACTCCGGCTCATCACCTGCCGGACAGTGAGGACGCCCCCGTCGTCGCTGGATCCGTCGGTGAAGTCGCTGAACTACCTGAACAACATCCTGGCGAAGCTCGAGGTGGCGCAGGCGGGCGCGGATGAGGGGATCATGCTGAACCAGGAGGGGTATGTGGCGGAGTGCACCGCGGACAATCTCTTCCTGGTGCGGGCCGGGGAGGTCGTTACGCCCTCTCCGGAGGCGGGTATGCTGATAGGGGTCACGCGGAATGCAGTCATCGAGGTGGCCCGCGCCGCGGGATACGTCCTCCGCGAGGCGCTGTTCAGACTAGGGGAAGTGCTGACGGCGGACGAGTGCTTCCTGACCGGCACCGGCGCGGAGATCGCGCCGGTTCGTGAGGTAGACGGGCAAGCGATCGGGTCGGGCAAGCCCGGCCCAATCACGAACGAGCTCCACGCGGCGTTCCAGGAGTTGACCGCCCGCGATGGAACGCCGATCGAGGCGGGTTCCCGCTAGACGGCCCGGCGGGCCAAGAGGAAGGCAGCGATGGAAGTCTGGCAACGCTTTACCAACCGCGCGCGACGCGCGGTGGTCCTGGCCCATAACGAGGCCATCAACATGGGGATGCCCCTGATCAGCACCGAGCACCTGCTGATGGGGCTCCTGACGCTGGGTGAGGGGATGGCGGTGGATGTGCTGCGGCACATGGGGGTCTCCCTGGATCGGCTTACCGACGACCTCCGCGAGCACATGGTGCCCGGCGGCGCGGCCCCGGAGTCGAACCGGCAGCTGGCGTTCACGCCCGAGGCTCAGCGCGTGCTACACGTGGCGTACGCTGAGGCGAAGCGGCTGAAGCACGATTACCTGGGTACGGAGCACATCCTCATCGGCCTGGTCCATGAGGGGCGGGGCGCGGCGAACCGGCTGCTGCGGAAGTACGGCGTGGACCTCAACCGCGTCCGGCAGGGGGTGGCCGGCCACCCGCAGACAACGGGCCGGCGACCGGAACAGCCCGTGAAGAGCAAGACCCCACACCTGGACACTTACAGCCGCGACCTGACGGCCCTCGCGCGGGAGGGGGAGCTGGACCCGACCATCGGGCGCGAGCCGGAGACGACGCGGGTCATCCAGATCCTGTGCCGTCGGACCAAGAACAACCCCTGCCTCATCGGGGATCCGGGCGTGGGGAAGACAGCCATCGCGGAGGGCCTGGCGCAGCGGATTGCGCAGGGCGACATCCCTCCGTTGCTTTCCGACAAACGTCTCGTGGCGCTCGATCTGGCCGGGCTCGTAGCGGGCACGAAGTACCGGGGCGAGTTCGAGGAGCGGATGAAGCGGGTGATGGACGAGATCCGCAGCGCCAAGGGGCAGATCATCGTCTTCCTGGACGAGCTCCACACGTTGGTCGGCACCGGCGCCGCCGAAGGGGCGATGGACGCCAGCAACATCCTGAAGCCCGCGCTCGCCCGGGGCGAACTCCGCTGTATCGGCGCCACCACGCTCGACGAGTTTCGGAAGTACGTCGAGAAGAACGCCTCCCTGGAGCGCCGCTTCCAGCCGGTGTTGGTGGCGGAGCCGAGCCCCGACGAGACGATCGACATCCTGCACGGCATCCAGGAGCGCTACGAGCGGTTCCACGGCGTGACCTTCGTTGACGACGCGGTGCGGGCGGCCGTGGATCTCTCCACGCGCTACATCACTGACCGGCGGCTGCCCGACAAGGCGATCGATCTCATTGACGAGGCGGGCTCCCGCGTCAAGCTGGGGGCCTCCGGCCGGGACGTGTCGCGTCCCGTGCCGCCGGCGGATCTGGTGGAGGATCGCGCCGTCATGGCGGCCCTTGGGGAGTCGGCCGACGCCGTGGCCGACTTCGACGGCGGTGCGCCCGCCTGGACCGATCAGCAGGTGCCGATGGAGCTGCGGGTGACGCGGGAAGACATCGCCGACGTGGTCAGCACGTGGACCGGCATCCCGGTGAAAGCCCTGACGGAGGAGGAGTCGGCGCGGCTGATGCGGATGGAGGGCGACCTGCACCGGCGCGTCATCGCCCAGGATGAGGCGATCGTCGCGGTCTCCAGGGCCGTGCGCCGAGCGCGCGCCGGCATCAAGGACCCGAACCGCCCGACCGGCACGTTCATCTTCCTGGGCCCCACCGGCGTGGGTAAGACCCTCCTCGCGAAGGCCCTGGCGGAGTTCCTGTTCGGCGAGGAGGACGCTCTCGTCCGCGTCGACATGTCCGAGTACATGGAGAAGTTCGCCGTATCGCGGCTCATCGGCGCCCCTCCGGGCTATGTCGGCTACGACGAGAGCGGGCAGCTCACCGAAGCCGTCCGGCGTCGGCCGTATTCCGTCGTCCTGTTCGATGAGATTGAGAAGGCCCATCCCGAGGTCTTCAGCATCCTCCTGCAAGTGATGGAGGATGGGCGCCTCACCGACGCCCAGGGCCGCGTGGTCGACTTCCGCAACACGGTCATCATCATGACCAGCAACGTGGGGGCGCGGCTGATCGCGGAGGGCAAGAAGCTCGGTTTCGACCGGCAGCAGGCCGAAGCGCCCCCCGTCGACTCGGCGCTGTCCTATCGGCGGATGAAGCAGAAGGTCACCGAGGAGCTGAAGAAGACCTTCAGCCCGGAGTTCCTCAACCGCGTCGACGATGTGGTGGTCTTCCACGCGCTGACTGCCGAGCAGATTCGCGACATCGTGGAGCTGGAGCTGGGCCGGGTCAAGATGCAGCTGGCGGAGCGTGGCATCCGTCTCGTGTACGGTGACGACGTGCGGGACCTGCTGGCCAAGGAGGGGTACGAGCCCGCCCTCGGCGCGCGGCCCCTGCGCCGCGCCGTCCGCCGACTGGTGGAGGACCCGCTGGCCGAGCGCGTGCTGATGGACGAGGCCGACGAGCCCCTGCGGGTGTATGAGATGGTGGTCGATGATGAGGCGATCATCCTCAACCGCGCCGACGCTCCGGTCGCTCTGTAGGGGGCCCAACACTCGTCGCTTCCGCCGACTGGGGGGCCGGAATGCCGACGCCGACATACCGACAGGGCCTGTGTCCAGCGTGAATCCCCCGTGTCCGGCGGCTGCAGCGCCGCCGGACACGTCGTTGTGGGCCGCGGCGGGTTGCCGTCGCCGACTACCGGTCGGGCCCGCGCAGGAAAGGGGGTCACGGCGCGGGCGCGTGGACGGACGACGAGGTCGGTCCTTCTAGTAGGCAGATACGATCTATCGACAGATCGCCGGTGCATCTTACTCATGGGGCGCGGTCCGGAAGGACGGCGCCGAAGAAGGTGAAGCGTTCATGGCCTACCCCGGTCTGGCCACCCTGTATGTGGTGGCGATTACCTTTGCCGGCGTGCTGATCGGCAACACCGTCAGCAGCACGCTCATGCGGTACATTCCTCTCCTTGGCACACAGCCCCAGGCGCAGAGGTTCATGTTCGAGCTCGGACTGAATGTCATCGGCGGACTTCTCGGCTTCCTGGTCGGGTTGTACTCCTTCAACAAGATCGTGCGCGTGACCGGCCAGATGGAGAGCGTGCCGCTGTTGGACAAGATCGCGGCGGTGCTCGGAGTCGTCATCGGCCTCGGGGTCGCAATGCTGGCGACGGTTCCCTTCGCGAGTCTCGAGGGCATCGGCGTGCCGATTCGCATCGTCGCGGCGCTGCTGGGGGTGTTGCTGGGGGTCGCCTTCACGATGAGCGCGAAGCAGCAGCTCGCCACGGTGTTCCCGTGGCTGAGCCAGTCCGGCCTGGCTCGCAGCTCGAGCCTCGTGCCGCCGGGCTCCAAGCTGCTGGACACCAACATCATCATCGATGGTCGGGTCGCCGACATCTGCCGCACCGGGTTCATCTCCGGGCCGACGTTCATTCCGGGGTTCGTGCTGCAGGAGCTGCAGACGATTGCCGATTCCGCGGTGCCTGTGAAGCGAGCCCGCGGCCGCCGGGGCCTGGAGATCCTGAACCAGCTCAAGACGGAGATCACCCCTCCGGTGACGGTTCTCAACGAGTACGGCGAGGGCGACAGCTCGGACGACGCTGTCGACCTGCGGCTGGTGAAGCTCGCCCAGCGCCTCAACGCCACGGTCGTGACGAACGACTACAGCGTCAACGAGATCGCGAAGCTCCATGAGGTGTCCGTCCTCAACGTCAACGAGCTCAGCAACTCGCTGAAGCCGGTGTTCCTCCCGGGCGAGGAGCTCACCGTGACCGCCGTCAAGGAGGGCAAGGAGCCCGGCCAAGGCGTCGCCTACCTGGACGACGGCACGATGGTCGTCGTCGAGCACGCGTCGCGGCACGTGGGTCAGCTGATACCCGTCGTGGTGACGAGCGTGTTGCAGACCCGCGCCGGGAAGATGATCTTCGCCGATCTGAAGCCCGAGGGGGACGGCAACAGCCGGTGAGCCGTTGCCGTCGCTGCCCGTGGAGTGCCCACTCATGGCCCAGGTGGCCGCGGTCCTGGCGGCAGCGGGCGCCGGCGTCCGGTTTCGCGAGAACCTGACCTCGGCGTCCGCCGCCGACCCCCGCCGGACGATCCCCAAGACGTTCCTGCCCCTGGCCGGTCGGCCGCTGTGGAGCCACGGCGCGCGGACGCTTCAGGACTGCGAGGCCGTCGGGGCCATCGCCATCGTCACACCGCCCGAGTGGGTCGACGAGGTACGGGCGATCAGTCGGCGCCTGGGTCTGAGCAAGGTGGGGCATGTCGTGCCCGGCGGGGCGCGCCGGCAGGACTCGGTGGAGAACGCCTTGCGGGCGCTCGCCGCCGATCCCCCCGAGCTGGTCGCCGTCCACGACGGCGCTCGGCCGTTGGCCTCCGCGGACCTCGTCGCCCGCTGCATCGCATCGGCCCGCGAGCGGGGCAGCGGCGTGGCCGCGCTGCCGGTGACGGACACGCTGAAGCGCGCCGACGCGCAGGGCCAGGTGCAGGGCACCGTGGACCGGCAGAGGCTCTGGGCCATGCAGACGCCCCAGGTCTTCTCGTTCACCGCGCTCCTGGCCGCCCATGAAGCCGCTGCCCGCGACGGCGTCGACGTCACCGATGACGCGGCGCTCATCGAGCGGCTGGGTGAGACCGTCTGGCTCGTGCCCGGCGAAGCCGCCAATCTGAAGATCACCACTCCGGCGGACTTGCGGCTCGCCGAGAGCCTCTGGGCCGCCTCGGGCGGCGCGCCGATGCGCGTCGGCCACGGGTTCGACGCTCACCGGCTGGTACCCGGACGGCCCTGCGTCTTGGGCGGCGTTACGGTTCCGCACGATCGCGGGCCGCTCGGACACTCCGACGGAGACGTGCTGACCCACGCCGTGATGGATGCCGCGCTGGGAGCCCTTGCGCTCGGCGACCTCGGGAGGCACTTCCCCGACTCGGACCCGGCCTATCGGGGCGCCCGTAGCGTGGAACTGGCCGCGCGCGTGGCGGAGTTACTGCGCGAACAGGGCTACCGCGTCGCGAACCTGGACGCCACCCTCGTCGCCCAGGCGCCCAAGATCGCGCCGCACGTGCCCGCGATGCGCGCGGCGCTGGCCGAGGCTTTCGGCTGCGAGATCGAAGCGGTCAGCGTGAAGGGCACGACCACCGAGGGCCTCGGCTTCACCGGCTCCGGGGAGGGCATCGCCGCTCACGCGGTCGTTGTGGTGCAGCCGCTGGGCGGCGGTTGACAGTGGGGTCGCGCGGGCCACGGAGGCCGGCCAACTCGTTCTCGATGAGAAACCGAACCTGCCCGCCGGGCGGGTGAGGTCGCGCGCTGATGCCCTCTGCCTACCTCGATGCCAGCGTGCTGATCCCGGTCGGTCAGGCCGCGCGCTCCGAGCGCGGCGCACAAAGAGCGCGGCGGGCGGGGCGCATCGGGCGTGAGATGACCTGGGTGGCAAGCGACCTTGTGCGCTTGGAGTGCAAGGTGCGCCCGTTGGCTGCGCGAGACGAGGGGTTGCTCAACGGTATTGAGCGGTTCTTCAGGTCGCCGGCACTTGTCTGCCTCTCGTTCCCTCCAGCCACCTTCGATCGCGCCGCCGGCATCCGGGCGCGCCACGGCATCCGCACGCCCGACGCTCTGCACCTCGGCGCGGCCCTGGAGGCCGGTTGCGGTGTCTTCGTCCCGGCCGATCGCCGTTTGGCCGCCTTCGCCGAGATCCCGGTGGCGCTGCTGGCGATGGAGTAGAGGCCCTTACTCGGATGACCGGACGAGCAGGATGGGCACCCCCGCGTGGCGGAGGGTGCGGTCGGCGATGCTGCCGTAGACCCAGCGACCGAGGCCGGAGCGGCCGTGGGTCGACATGACGATCAGGTCGCAGTGGTCGGCGTGCTCGATGATCTCCTCTGCGACATCCCCCCGCCGGACCGTCGTGCTGACCGAAATCCCCTCCGCCGCCAGGCGGCCGCTGACGGCCTCGAGGTACTCCTGAGCCGCAAGGGTGCGCGGGTCCCAAGCCTCGCCGGCGGCGCCGCTCTCGATCGTGGCTTCGAGGCTGGACGGGACGACGGTGAGCAGCTCGACGTGAGCCTCGAAGCGCCGGGCGATCTCGACGGCGTGCGCCAGCGCCTGCTCGGCCAGCTCGGAGTTGTCCAAGGGCACCACGATGGTTGAGTACAAGACGCCACCTCCAGCGGGAGTGTGCGGAACGGCCCGTTCCCCGGTCCGGAGCCGTCCTCCTGCCGCGTCGCGCGAAGGGCTGCCGACCTCGCCCGGGGAACCGCCGGACGGAGTCTTCTCCGGAGGCCGCCCATGCAGCGCGTGTCGCGCGCACAGACGTTCCCCGAGTTCTCCTCTAGGCTCGCCCCGGTCTGCGAAGTGGAGCCCGGCGAGTGGCTGCTCGTCGAGACCTGGGACTGCTTCGGCGGGGAGACCCTGGCCGGCAAGGCGCGCGACCAGGTCACCCCTGGACTAGCTAACCCCGCCACAGGACCCATCGGCCTCCGCGGTCTGGAACCCGGGCAGGTCATCTGTTGCACCATCGCCGACATTGCCGTTGCCTCCCGCGGGTTCGTCGGGTCACGTTTCGTGGACGTCGTGGACGGCTTCGCGGTGTTCAGCGAGTCCATGAAGCTGCCGTTGGCCCCGATGATCGGCGTGATCGGCGTCGCGCCTGCGACCGGTTCGATGAAGACAACGTGGCCGGGATCCCACGGCGGCAACCTGGACACGATCGATGTGAAGCCCGGCGCCCGAGTCCACCTGCGGGCGCAGGTTTCGGGCGGCCTGCTGGGGTTGGGCGATGTGCACGCGTGCCAGGGCGACGGCGAGGTGGCTGGGCAGGGCATCGAGATTCCGGCGGAGGTACTGCTGAAGCTCGATGTGGCGCCCGACCCGCTGCCGATCGACAGCCCGTACGTGATCGTCGACGGGCGGCTGAGCGTCATCGCGTCGGCGCCCACCTTCGAGGAGTGCATCCGGTTCGCTCTTGAGGAGACGATCCGGGTGCTGGAGGCTCGCCTGGGCCTCGACGCCGAGGGTGCCCGGCAGCTGATCAGCCTGGTCGGCGACGTGCGCATCTCACAGATCGTCAACCCTCTGATGACGGCGCGAGTTGTGATGCCGATCCTCTGGTAATCGCGCCGGGGAGTGCGACCATGGTGGGTCTCTGCCTCGCGGCGGTTATCCTGGCGCCGGCCTGTGCGCGCGGACCGGCGCAGGAGGCGGCGACGTGGCGGCACGACCTCGAGGCCACCGAGGGCCTGACATCCGGTTGGGGCCAGCTCTGTGACGACATCCAGGTCACCCTCAACCAGGACGCGGCTTACATTGCGGAAGGCGGCGGATCGGTGCGGCTCTTCGGCGTCAGCCGCGCTGAGGGCGAAGGCAACCGCTACCTGGCCCTGAACGTGCCCGCGCCGGACGTGGACCTGACCGGCGGGATGTTGACCTTCCACGCCTGGACCTCGCTGCCCGAGAGCACGCAGGCGCTCTACGTGCGCGCCTACGACGCGGAGGGGAAGCGGGTCGCGAGCTGGTACAGCTGGAGCGGAGTCCTCGGCGGAACGGCCGGCCATGCCTTCGAGCTGCAGCCCATGCTCTCCCTCGGCGGCCTGGCCTGGGAGGACTGCGACACGCCCGTCGAGGGCCATCCGGTGCGGCGGTTCGAGTTCATCATCGGAACGGGCGCGAAGGGAGTTCCGATCGACTTGTACGTCGACGACCTCCGCGTCGTGCCCGAACGCTACCGGCGCTTCGCTGACATCGCGGAGCCCAAGGCCCGCGTGCCCGAGACGCGTCTCGCCGAGGGCGGCAGACCTTCGGCGCTGGTAGTGCGCCCCTCCGACATCGCTTACGATGCCGCGGTTGCCGCGCTCGTGGAGGGGGTCAAGGCCGCCGGCGGAGTCGAGCTGCCGGTGGAGACTGATGAGCGCGCCCGGCAGGACTTGTCGGCGTTCATCGCGGAGATGCAGCAAACGGATGTCGTGCTGGTCGGCAGCATCCACAGCAATCGTGCGCTGCTGCCCTTCTACAGCCGCTCGGCGTGCCATGCCGACGACGTGTTCCCGGGCCTGGGCGGCTACGAGGTGCGCACGATCCACGACCCCTGGGGCACGGGGCGGAACGCGATCGTGGTCGGGGCGGCGGATCCGGAGGGCGCGACGGCGGGGGTGGCGGCGCTGCTTGGGCGCGTTACCGGAGGCGCGGACCTCACGGTTCGCCGGACGGTTGAGGTGAAGCTGACCGGCGAGGCGGAGCGACGCTGGGGCCGGCAGTTCACCGACGAGCTGGGCGAGGGGTACCTCGAGAAGGTGCGGGCCGAGGCCGAGCGGCGCATCGAGACCGGCGCGCACCAGGGCCTGGGCGGGTACGCCACCTCGCCCGGTGGCGCCTTCGCGCTAACCGGCCGGGACGACTACGCGCGCGCCTTCGTGTGGCTGATACGCCGGTGGAAGGAGCATCACGACGCGCAGCCCGGTACCTACGGCGGCCCGTGGGGCATGGACGCCGACTTCGCGCTCCATAACCTCGTGCCCCAGTGGGACCTGGTGGAGGAATCCCCGGCGCTCACCGATCAGGACCGGCTGGACGTCATGCGGATCCTGTTTGAGTTCGTCGGCTCCGACTGTGCGCCCAAGGCGCAGAGCGTCCTGGGCAACGAGCACGTGCGCTTCAACCACCAGACCTTCCCGGCGCTCGGACTCCTCTTCGCAGGGGAGTATTTCTCCCGCGACTACCAGCTCGCCGAGGGCGCCCGGTGGACGGAGATCGCCGATGCGTGCTTCCGGATGCAGGCCAAGGCCTGGAAGCCCCACGAGGACTGCAACGGCTACCAGTGGTTGACCCTGGGGCACCTGATCCGCTATGCGCTCGCAAAGCCCGACTTCGCGTACTTCGAGAACGGCAACGCGCGGAAGGCCGCGGAGCTGGCGATCCTCTCGAGCGACAACCTGGGCTACTCGGTAACCTACGGGGATACGGGCGCGTATGTGGGTTGGTGGAGCGAGAACCCGATCCTGTCGGCCTGCGCGTGGTACTACGACGACGCCACGTACCGCTGGGCGGCGGCCTTGAAGCGGCGCGTCTCCGGACGCACCAGTCTGGGTGAGTACACGAGCGAGGGCCCGACGGAGCTGCCGGCGAGCCTCGTCGGCGCGCAGCGGTTCGCGCTGGACCCTTACTACCATCGCACGTTCGGTGGGCCTGACGTGCTCCCCCTCGAGGCGACGGTCGACAAGGTCGTGATGCGCAGCGGCTTCGAGCCGACCGATCCGTACCTGCTGCTGGACGGCCTCAGCAACGGCGGGCACCGGCACTACGACGGCAACTCCGTTTCCCGCTGGACCGAGAACGGCCGGATCTGGCTGGCCGATGCGGACTACATCAAGTCGCTGCCCAAGTATCACAACGGCGTGCTGGTGTTGAGAGACGGCTCCTCACAGACCATCCCCGACTTCTGCGAGCAGGAACGCTTCAGTGACCTGGGCCGCGCGGCGCTCTCGACGACGACCCTGCGCAACTACGCCGGGGCCGACTGGCGACGGCATGTCCTGTGGCTCAAGGGGAAGTGCTTCATCATCGCGGATCAACTGATCGCGCGGGAAGCGGGCGCCTACAGCGTGCGGCCGATCTGGCAGACAATCGGCGAGGTCACGCCGATTGACGGCGGCCTCAGCATCACCCAGGACGGCCAACACGCCGCCATCGTCTGCGCGCCGAAGGGCCGTCTCACCGTGACGGACGACCCCGATACCGGCAGGAACTGGTCCGCCTACCCATGGTCCGCCGAGCCCGTCGTGCGGCGCTTGCAGGCCGTCTACAATGTCGATCTCAAGCCCGGCGGGCGCAAGACGATCTTCACCATCCTGCGCGCCTCGGGCGAGGCCGCGCCGCAGGTCAGGGCCGCCTCGCCGGTCGATGGCTTTCTCTACGCGGAGATCGACGGGACCAAGGTGCTGGCGGGCGTTGTCCCGCCGGGCGAGGAGGGGCGGTTGCTGGACCTCGGGCTGCAGGCGGAAGCCTTCATCGCGACCCCCGAGACCCTCGACGTGTTCGGCCTGAAGCGCGCTGTGTACATGGGCCAGGAAGTGTCGGTGGACGCGCCGGTTGACCTGGAGCTCGAGGCCGATCGGATGCAGGCGACCGTGCGCGCCGAGCAGGCCACGACGGCCTACATCCCCTTCATGGGGCAGATGGTGTTGCCCCGGGGCGTTACCCAACAGGACCTGCCGGCCGGAGCCGAAATCGCCACGCAGATGGTCGAGGACATGTTCCGCCAGATCGCGGCGCTTCCCGATCAGCCTGCGCCCGCCCGCCCGGCCCCTGAAGGCCTGCCGACTCTCCGGCGCGTCTTCGATTACCGGGAGACGCCGCCCGCGTACCTGCTGACCGGCAATCGCGGCTCGCGAGAGGCCGTGGACGCCGGGGCGCAACTCACCGGTGACCCCGCGCCTCTTGCACAGAACGTCTTCGGCAACGCGGGCGAGGCAAACCGGGTCGAGAGCCTCCTCGACGGCGATGTGAGTAGCACTGCGGGCGGCGTAATGTGGGATGGCGGGCAGACCGTCACGGCCAACCTGCACCTGGATGCGGCCTACGACGTGTCGTCGGTGGTCGTGAAGGCCTGGCATGCGACCTCGTCCAGCAAGGGGAAGGTCTATCAGGTGCGGTCGATCCGCATCGAGGGCTCGACCGACGGGTTCCGCGACAGCCGACGCCTGCTGGCCGAGACGACCGACCGCGAATCCCATCCGAACTGGGGTGGGGAGCCGCGCGTGCCGCACGCCTACCGGTTCGAGGGGCTGCAGGGCAAGGTACAGGACCTGCGGATCACGCTGGCGCCTCGCCAGGGCGACGAGGTTGAGGGGGAAGCCGACCCGGCGCAGTGCGGCATCTACCTGGCGGAGCTGGAGGTGTGGGGCAACGGCGAGGGTCTCGCGGACAAGCTGCGGTCGGGAGGCAACGACTTCGAGGCGCTGGCCCTCGCCGACCTTGACGCCGACGGCCGGGCCGAGACCATCGCGGGCGGCGCCAACGGGAAGCTCTGCGTGCTCAACGCCGATGGGACGGTCCGCTGGACGCGCGACCTGGGCGCCCCCGTTCACGCTGTAACCGCGGCCCCCCTCGTCGGCGAAGGCCTCGCGGTGATTGCGGGCGGCGATGGCGGGAAGATCGCCGCCTACGCGCCCGATGGCGGCGAGCTGTGGACCTTCACCGCGCCGTACTACAAGCGCGCGGCGCATGTCCGCGTGCTGTTCCCGGCCAGGTTGGCCGAGGGCAGGCCGGCCGTAATCGCGGGCTGCGACAACTGGCGGTACTACGCCCTCGACGCGGCGGGCGCCGAGCTGTGGCACTACGAGAGCGTTCACGGCAGCACGGCAGGCGCGGCGGGGGACGTGGACGGCGACGGTGTCGACGAGGTCGCTTGCGGGACGGAGTACTACTGGTGGCATCTCGTGAACGCGCAGGGGGGCAAGATCTGGAGCTACTCGACGAGCACCGGCCCCACGGCCAATGCCTGCGCCATGGGCGACCTCAACGGCGATGGGAAGCGCGAGGTGCTCTTCGGCGGCGCCGACGCGAACGTGCACGCGATTGGGCCCGACGGCAAGCTGCTCTGGAAGCTCAACACGGGGGATGAGGTGACGGCGCTGGCGTGCGCAGACGCGGACGGCGATGGGGCGGAGGAGGCGCTGGTCGGATCACTCTCGGGGAACGTGTACGCGGTGAAGGGCGACGGCTCGCTCCTCTGGCGGACGGACGTTGGCTCCGCGGTGACGGACCTCTGCGTGACCGGCGGCAGAGTCTGCGCCCTGACCGCGCCAGGGCATGTGTGCGTCCTCGAGGCGCAGACGGGCCAGTGGTCGGCGATCGACGACCTCGGCGCGCCGGGCCTGCGCCTCGTCGCGGGGCGCGAAGGCAGCAACCTCCTCGGGGTCGCGACCGAAGGGGGGAAGCTCGTCGGGCTGGCATGGTAGCCCTTGGGAGGAGGCGGGAAGGGATGATCGCGCTGCAACTGCTGTTGGCTTGCGCGGTGCACGCCGCGCCCCTCGACTTCGCCGGCGCGAGGATCGTCACAGCCCCGGGCGCGGCGGACATGGAGGTCTTCGCGGCCAGGGACCTGTCGCGGTACTTCCGGCTGATCTGCGGGCAGGAGTCGCCGGTGGTGCGCGATCCGGAGGATGCCCCCGCCGTGTTCGTCGGCGTGTCGCCCGACGCGCTCCCGCCTGAGGCCGACGATCAGGCCTTCGCTCTGCGCGTCGTCGCCACCGAACCTCCCCGCCTGCGTATCCTCGGGAAGACCCCCATCGGCGTGCAGTACGGGGTGTACTCGCTGCTGGAGAAGCTCGGGGTCGGCTTCTACCTCGGCGGCGACGCGCTCCCGGTCCGACGCCACGAGCTGCTGATCCCCCCGGACCTCGACGAGACGAACGCGCCGGTCTTTCGCCTTCGCGGCAGCCTGCCCTGGTACAACTTCCTCAACTCGCCGACCACGTGGGACCTGGAGGACTACCAGTTCTTCTTCGACCAGATGGCCAAGATGAAGATGAACTTCGTGGGCTTCCACTCCTACGACCACGAGCCGTTCTGTGCCTACCCCGAGGGCGGTCAGTGGCGCATGGGCCAACCCGCGGCGACCTCGCTGACGTACGGGTGGGGCACGGTGCGACACCTCGCGACGAGGGACTTCGGGTTTGGCACCGGGCAGTGCTTCCCGTACGAGGTGTTCGGCTCGCGGTCGGCGGCGCTGGCGAAGGAGCCGCAGGAACCCTCGCCGGACGGCGCCGTCTTCCCCCACCGAACGCTTCAGGACGACGCGATCATCCGCGCCCAGTGCGTGCTCGCGCAGGGGCTCCAATACGCGACGCAGCGCGGGGTGAAGACATGCGTGGGCTTCGAGCTGGTCGGCGACCCCACGAACCCCGAGCAGCGCCGGATCGAGGAGGCGCGCCTCCGCCACACGCTGGCGACCTACCCGATGGTCGAGTACGTGTGGTTCTGGCAGTCCGAGGGCCTCGGCGGCGGCTCTGAGCCCACCGCCTCCGATTCGCCCCTCGACCTGATCGTGCAGCGGCACCACTCGACCTTCGAGTACCTGGGCAACGAGAACCGCATCGCCGAGGCCGCACGCGTCGCGGCTTGGGCGCAGTGGGCGCACGCCCTCGTTAAGCGCCTGCGGCCGGACCTCAAGGTCGCCGTCAGCGGGTGGGGCGGCGACCGCTGGATGCGCTTCAGCGACTTCTACATCGGCCTGGACAAGCTGCTGCCCGAGGACGTGATCTTCGCCGCGCTCGACAACATCGACCCGAGCTGGGAGCCGAACGTCTCCGCCGCCTACGGGCAGCTGTCGCCCACCCGGGAGAAGTGGCCCATCCCCTGGTGGGAGTCAGACGGCGGCGGCCTGCGCCGCGACCAGTGGGGCCCCCAGTGCAATGTGAAGCCCTTCACCAGCCTCGTCCGCGATGCGCAGGCGAAGGGCTGTCAGGGCATCCTCGGCATCCACTGGCAGACGCGCGGCGTCTAGGAGGTCGCGGCCTACGTCGCCCAGTACGCCTGGAATCCCGAGTTGACCTACGAGCAGTTCTACGACACCTTCGCGCGCAGGTGCTACGGCGACGAGCATGCCGTCGAGATGGCCCAGCTTCACATGCGCCTCGAAGCCCTCGGCCCGCGCTGGACCGGCAGCCGCGGCCAGGTCGAGTGCGGCGGCTTCCAGTGGTTCAGCGACGATGCGCGTCCCAAGGCCGAGAACCTCGCCGCGCTGAGGGAGATCGACGACCGGCTGGCCGCGGTGGAGGCCGACTGTCAAACCGGCCCGGCCCGGCGACACCTTGAGCGGTTGGGGTACCTGCGCGCGACGATCCGCTTCCTCTCCCTGTTCGACGACGCAGCGCTGAAGCTCGCCCCCGGCGGCTCGACCGAGGCGCTCATCACGCAGGCCGAGCAGGCGCAGCAGGCCGGCAACGCCGCCGAGGCGGAGCGCCTCGCGACCCAGGCCATCGAGGAGCTCTCGAAGACGACGCTGGCTGATGCCATGCAAGCCTACCGCAGCCGCCTCACGACCCAGGGCGACTTCGGGAATCTCGCCACCATCAACGTGAAGGCCTACGCCGCCTTCCTCGGGCTCTGGGAGCGCGCGGAGGCGGTGCTCGGCAAGGACGTTCCCCCGCCCGGCCCGCCGCCGGAGACCGGGCCGCCGACCCTCGTGGTGAAGGCACCTGCGTCGGCGCTTCTCGGAGCCGGGCGCTCGCTGGACTCGTTCGCCAAGGTGTCCGCCGCTGCGCCGACGGTGCAGGTGACCCTCCGGACGCGGTGGCGCGATGGCCGATGGCTGCCCTGGCCCCTCAAGCCACTGCGGGACGGCTGCACATACCCCTTCACCGTGATGCTTCCGCCGTCCGCCCTCCTCCCGACGGAGTTCTACGTCGAGGCGGTCGATGAGCAGGGGCGCGCGGCGACAGCCCCGGCCGGAGCACCCGAGAACGTCTTCTCGTTCAGTCGCCTCCCGGACTGGGAGCCCGTGGTCTACGGCCCGGTCCTCTACCGAGGGCAGGCTCTCGCGCCCTGGGGAGAAAGCGCCACGCCCGAGCCTGCGGCGCTCGTATGGACCGTGGTCCAGGCCCAGGCGTACCAGCCGTGCGAAGCGGAGGCCAACGCCGGCGAGGCCGAGGCGACGCTTCCTTGCCGCTATCACTGGGCGGCGTGGGTCTTGCCGGATGAGCTGCTGGGCCTGCCGGAGATCACCGCGCGCTGCGCGGTCTGGCGCCGGGACGCTGCTATCACCTACAGCAACGTCGCCGGCCTCCCGACGCACGGGCCGCCCGTGCGCTTCGCGCGCCCCGACCCTCCCGCTTCTCCCGCGTCTGCCCGGTCCGAAATCGCCGGGCCGTACCTCGCGCGCGTCTCGTGGGACGCCGTGGCCGAAGCGGCGACGTATGAGCTGCACCGCTCGGCGGAGCCCAACTTCACACCCTCCGAGCAGACCCGCATTGCCGAGTGGCCCTGGACGGTCTACGACGATGTCGGGCTCCGCTCGAACACAACGTATGAATGGGCCGTCGTGGCGGTGAACGACGCGGGGATGCGCAGTCCCTTCACGCGCACGCCCGAGCTCTACATCCCCGATCAGCCCCCGGCGGAGCCTCCGACCGGCCTCGTCGCGACGGCCGGCCCCGGCCGCGTCACCCTCGCCTGGCAGCCCTCCCCCGAGCGCGTCTCCGGGTATGCGGTCTTCATGCGCCCGGAGGCCGCGGGCGACTGGCAGCGGATCAGCGGCGACGCGCCGCTGAAGGGCACGAGCTACGTGGTCGGCGGGCTGCCCGACACCGAGCCCCGCCGGTTCGTCGTCGCCGCCATCGACCGCGGCGGCCGCCAGGGTGAGCGGGCCGAGCCCGTGAGCGCCTCCGCCAAGGCCATTCCGGTCGAGCCAGTGCTCTCCATCGCCTTCGACAGCGCCGCGGCTGAGACGGGGCAGCAAGGGACGCTCGGCGGCAAGGCGACCATCCACGACGGAGTCCTCGATACGCGCGAGGGCGGCTGGGTCGCGTTCCCGAAGGAGGAGAACCTGCAGCTCGCGGGGCCGCTGAGCCTCGAGTTCCGGATCAACGTCGACCAGGTGAAGGGCATCCCGGTCATGGTCTCCTTCGGTCACTACGAGGGCCTCGGCTACTGGATGCAGCTGATCGGCGGGAGCGTGCGCTGGTACCTGCCGGTGATGAAGATCCTCGACGCAGGCTCGACGCCCGGCCCGGGCTGGCATCACCTCTGCGGCACCTACGACGGCCGCTTCAGCCGCCTGTACATCGACGGTCAGGCGGTCGGGAGCCGGGACGTGGGGCAGGTCGACCTGGCCCCCTGGCCGGGCGAGTTCCGCATCGGGATCTACTCGGAGACCGACGAGCAGTTCCAGACCCACGCGCAGTTCGACGATGTGAAGGTGTACCAGCGAGCCCTGAGCGCGGAGGAAGTGGCTGCCGCTGCGAGCCGGTAACGGCAACGTCCACCACGAAGACGCGAAGAACGCCAAGCAGCACGAAGACGTCTTCGTGCCCCTTCGTGAGCTTCGCGTCTTCGTGGTAGGTGTTCCCAGGAGGGTCTGCCATGGCATCTCCGGACCTGAGCATCGTCACCGGAGCTTTGAGCTATAGCGGCAAGCACATCGCGCGGAAGCTGCTCGCGGCGGGGCAGCGGGTGAAGACCATCACCGGCCACCCGAACCGGCCCAACCCCTTCGGCGACAAGGTCGAGGTGGCGCCCTTCAGCTTCGAGGATCCCGGCGGCCTCACCGACACGCTTCGGGGCGCGAGCACGCTGTACAACACCTACTGGATCCGCTTCCCGATGAGGGGGATGACCTACGAGCGGGCCGCGGAGAACTCGAAGACGCTGGTCCGCTGCGCCGAGGAAGCCGGGGTCCAGCGCATCGTCCACATCAGCATCGTGCGCCCCTCGAAGGACGCGCCCTACGGCTACTACCGCGGCAAGGCGGAGGTCGAGGCGGCGATCCAGGCCTCCTCGCTCAGCTACGCGATCCTCCGCCCGACGGTGCTCTTCGGCGGCGAGGACATCCTGCTGAACAACATCGCCTGGTCGCTCCGCCGTTTCCCCGTCTTCCCCATCGCGGGTAAGGGCGACTACAAGATCCGCCCCATCAACGTCGACGACCTCGCGCAGCTCGCCGTCGAGCAGGGGCAGCATGCCGAGAACGTGATCCTCGACGCCGTCGGCCCCGAGACCTACACCTTCCGCGAGCTCGCCCGGACCATCGCGCAGACGATCGGCGCGGGGACGCTGTTCATCCCCGTGCCGAGGCTCTTCATGCTCCTCGGTGCGCGCATGATCGGCCTCGCGGTCCGCGACGTACTCCTCACCCGGGACGAGATCAACGGCCTGATGGACGGCCTCATGTCTTCCGACGAGCCCGCCACCGGCACCACGAAGATCAGCGACTGGCTCCAGCAGAACTGGGACCTGGTAGGGACGGTGTATGCGAGTGAGCTGAGGAGGAGGTAGAGGGCAGGCGCGTACACCCGGGAACAGGCCCTCCCAATGCTTGACACTAGGCCAGCGCGGGTATATAACCACTGTCACACAAGCCCGCCCACGTCTTCACGTGGGCTGGAAGCCACCTCTAGGGGTGGCTTCCGCTGTTCTCGGGGAGGGTTGCGCCTTGCGGTGCTGGGTCTACGTTGACGGGTTCAACCTCTACCACGGCCTCAGGAAGCGTCAGGGGTGCTGCTGCAAGTGGCTCGACCTGCTTGAACTCGGCCGGCGCCTCCGGCCCAGGGACACCATCGAGCGGATCAAGTTCTTCACAGCCCTGGTGGAGCGGCGCACCGACGACCCTGACCAGCAGCGAAGACAGCGCCTCTACTGGCGTGCGCTGGACACCCTCGGCCGCGTAGAGCGGATCGAGGGGCGCTTCACTCGCTGGCCCAAGTCCATGCCGCTCTACCAATCGGTTCTGACGCTGGAAGCACGGGAGAAGCAGGGGGAGGACGTCGTCGCCATCAAGCCGCAGATGGTAGAGGTGCTGCGGTCCGAGGAGAAGGGCTCCGACGTGAACCTCGCCACGCACCTCGTCCACGACGCGAACCAGACCGACCCCGCCCGGACCTTCGAGGTGGCCCTCGTCCTCTCCACGGACTCCGATCTCGCCGAGGCGATCCGTCTCGTGACGCGCGAGGTCGGGAAGCCCGTCTACGTCTGCAAGCCCGAGCCGCGAAGCCGGACGGTCGAACTGGCCGGAGTAGCCACCGCCGTCTTCGACCTCAAGACGCGGGACCTGGTCGCGTCCCAGCTTCCCCCGACCCTCACCGATGCACGAGGCGCCTTCAGCAAGCCGCCGCAGTGGTAGCCGCGAGGCACGACCAGGACCAGCAAGGCTGAGGCTGAACGAGAGCCTGGTGGGGACGGTGTACCAGAGTGAGTTGAGGAGGAGGTAGGTGCGCGGAGGTGGCGGCTGGGAGCCCGTCCGCCACTGCCGGCGTGGGAGTTCGCGGCGAAACGGCTACTGGGGTGCTGCAGGCTCAGGACCGCTCTCGCTCAGGCGGGTCTCGAGCGTCTGCTCCAGGGCTGAGATCGCCTTCTCCACGAGGTCGACGGGTTCCCTCTTGCTGGCGTACCCCTTCATCGACCGGACGGCACCCCTCATCCCGTCGAGGCTACGGTCATATAGCATTCCCCACGTGAAGGTGGTCACCAGAATGGCAACCTGGTCGACTACGGCCGCCGCGGCCGCCTCTGCCCCCCTCCGGTTTGCCTCCTCGCTCTGCCTCTGCAGCGTTGCGACCCGCTCGTCGGCCTGTCTCAGCGCCTCAGCAACGCGCCCATCGGCCTCCCTCAACACATCTGCGACCCGCTCGTTGGCCCGTTTCTCAACCTCCGCAACGCGGTCAGTGGCGAGCCGCTGGAAATGCCCCTCCGCTTGCTCTGTCCGCCTCGTGAGCGACGCGATCTCGTCCTGGAGCCGCGCCACTCTGGCGTCATGCTGCTCGGCGAGGTCGGCGGCGTGCTTCTCAGCAGCCTCGCACCTGCTCCGGAACACCTTGTTGCACGCTGCCCATAGCAGGCTACTCCAGACAACCATGATCCCTGCGGCCGCCAGGGCGCCCTGCATCTCCTGACTCATGGTGCCTGCTGCTCCTTCCCGCACGCCGAGCCAAGGGATGCCCCCTTGGGCTCCTTTGGGCTGGCGTGATCTGGGTCCCGTACCCCTACCCAAAGAAGATCGGCCTTCGGCTCAGCCGCCGCGGGATGGGCAGCGGGAGCCAGGGGACGTTGCCGGTGCGGTCGCGGATGAGGGTGATCAGGTCGGCGGCGGTGAGCTTGCGCTTGTCGTCCTGCTCCTCGCGGCAGCGGACGGTGAGCTCGCCGTCGAGGGTCTCGCGCTGGCCGACGACGAGGGTGTAGGGCGCCCACTCGACCTCGGCGTCGCGGACCTTGCGCCCGACCGATTCCTGGCGGTCGTCCACGTCGGCGCGGATGCGGTTCTCGGTGAAGAGATCCGCGAACTCCTCGGCGAGGGGGATCCAGTCCTCCTTCACCGGGACGACGCGCACCTGGGTCGGCGAGAGCCAGAGCGGGAAGCAGGGCGGGTTGCCGCGATCCTGATCGACGGCGATGTTCTCCAGCAGCGTGCACATGGTCCGCTCGATGCTGCCGAAGCTCGAGGCGTGCAGGATGACCGGGCAGGGCTTGAAGTGGCCGTCCGAATCGGTGAAGCCGATGTCGAAGCGCGGGCCATCCTTCACGTCCCACTGCACGGTGGAAACCTGGATGTTCTGCAGGTCGCGGGTGATGCTCTGGAACTCGTTCTTCATCGCGTAGTAGTGGGTCATCTCGGGCATCAGCTTGAAGAACGCGGGCACCTGCAGCTCGACCCCGAGCCCGATCAGCCAGTCCCGGTGCTGCTCGAAGAACGCGGTGGTGCCCTCCCAGCCGAGCACCCAGCGGTTGCGGGCGATCACGTCGTTCATCAGTTGCCCGAAGCGCAGGGTCAGGATGCGGAACTCCTCCTGGGCCTGCTCGTCATTCGCGCACGCGGCGTGCATGTCGGTCATCAGGAAGTTCCGCACCCGCCGCAGGCCGCTGACCTCGCCCTCCTGCTCGTTGCGGAAGCAGCTGGCCTCCTCGTAGAGCTTCAGCGGCGACTGATGCACGCTGAAGCGCACCTTCTGCATGAAGGGGAAGCCCAGCGGGTCGCTGGCGTAGCGGAGGTAACAGATGCCGCGCCCGCCGTCGACCTTGTAGTCGCGCTCGTGAAACTCGCCCATCAGCTCCCCGACGACGTTGTTGTCGCCGCGGATCACGAGCGGGTTGCGCATCTCCTGCGCGCCCCACTCGAGGGCCAGTCCCCGGGCGTACTCCAGCAGCAGCCGCAGCATCAGCACGCCCTTGGGGTACCACTTGTAGTGGCCCTTCTCGGAGACCTCGCAGTAGTCGATCAGCTCGTGCTGGCGCATGATGTGGATGTGCGCCGGCTCGCCTCCGCCCGCTTCGCCGCGCCCGAACTCATTCCCCACGAAGTGCCTCAGCAGCGTGTAGACGGGCTCGGGCCGCCCGAACACCTCACACGCGGAGAACGTCTCCGGCGTGATGTCGTGGACCTGGCCCTGCACATCGACGACGAGGTACCGCTCGAACTTGTCCTTGGCCGGAGCGACCTCCGCCTTCGCCTTGCCGGTCGCCACCGCATCGGCGGTCAGGTGCGCGCTCCACTCGGAGAGCGGGTGTCCCTTGGCCTTCAGTTCGAAGCCCTTGTACCAGCCGAAGGGCGAGCGGTAGACGGTCAGGCCCGTCTCATCGAGCTTCTGGTGCGCGCCGCGCAGGATCGACAGCGCCGTACCCGCCGGCCCGGGTTCGGAGACCAGGTGCACGTACGGGTAGAGCACCACGCTCGTGACCGAGAGCATCTTGCTGCGGTCGAGCACGTGCTGCGCGAGCGTCGAGGCGAGGGCGTCGGGCGACTCGCTCGCGTCGGCCTTCTCGACCCCCACATAGAACACGAGGCACTCCTCCTCGATGGTGCGCTCGTGCTCGGGAGCGGCCTCGGGGTTCTCGAGGGCCTTATCGGTGGTGAACCAGCGGAACGAGTCGGTATGGATGCCGAGAACTTGCATGGTGACCTGCCTGGGCCGTGGTCGGTCGGGTCCCCGGACCCGACGCCGTTCATCCGTCGAGGGGGACCTTACCGCTTCCGGGGCGGCGCGTCAAGCGGGGAACGCGGGACGGGTTGCGGCCACGGCGCGAAGGGGTCTTGGGGGTCGAAACCGGAGACAGGCGCCGATCTCCGCCAGACGTTGGCAGAGAGAGGCGCCTGTCCCCGGTCTCAGCCCGATCTCGTCTCGCCCACGCTCAGTACACTTGCCGCACCCGCACGTACCAGCCCGTCCAGTTGGGCGCGTAGGCGTACACGCAGAAGTAGTGCACGCCCGTGTACCCCGCGGTGAAGCGGATCTTGTCGGTCTCCCCCGCATCGCGCGTGGACTTCCAGAGGTAGTTGCTGGGCGAGCACCACGGCTTGTCGGTGCCGCGGGGGCGGCTCGTGCCGACGTAGAGGTCGGGGT
>VGFB01000003.1 GCA_016869015.1 Armatimonadota bacterium | reverse complement strand
CCGTCGAGGGCTTGTAGTACACCATCAGGACGATCCCGGTCACCGTCAGGATGGCGAACAGCACCGCCGAGACGATCCCCAGCCCGTAGGTGGTGGAGAAGCGCAGGCTTCGCACGTGGACCCGGGTCGGGTGTAGGTGCAGAAACAGGTTGGAGAACACGGCCTGCGACCGGCCGCGGTCCGACGCCGGCGGCCACCGGCCGATGAGCGACTCCTTGAGGCTGCGCGGCAGGCGCAGCACGTTCTCCTTGAGGTCTCGCAATCCGGAATCACCCACGGTCGCTCATGCCTCCTTCAGGCCCGGAAGTACGTCCCCGGCTCGACCTCGCTGTCCGCGTTGACCACGAGCCCCCCGTCCGGCCCCTGAGACACGGCCAGCCACCGCAGGGCCCGCGGCGCCGGCCCGGCCAGCACCTCGCCGGCGGCCCCGAACACGGAGCCGTGACAGGGGCAGCGGAACTCCTCGGTCAGCCGCTGCACGATGCACCCCAGGTGGGTGCAGATGAGGGAGATGGCGGCCACGCCTTCGGGTCTGGAGATCACCAGCACGTTCCGGTCGGCGATGACCTGCTCCGTCCCGACCGCAAACTCGGCCGCCTGCCCGAGGCGGAATCGGCTGCTGGGCTCGGGCCACGCGCGCGGCTTCAGCGTCCGCGCCAGAGCGCCGGCGCTCGCCGCGAGAGCCGCTGCGCAGGCGGCCGAACCCGCCAGGCCCAGGAAATCGCGCCGCGACCGGGAACCGCCGTCTACCGGGTCAGACATGCCGGTCTCTCCTCGCACTGGAAGCGTTCCATGGTGATCGCGCCCGTGGGGCAGCGCTCCGCGCACAGCCCGCAGCGAATGCAGATCGTCTCGTCCTTCACGATGGCGGACGCCTCCTCCCCAGGTGTCCCGTCGAGCTGACGCTCCAGGACCCCCACGACGGCGCCCTCTCTGGCCAGGCGGCTCGCCGACACGATCCGGAGGCAGTCCTCAGGGCAGACGTCCACGCATCCCCCGCAGAGGATGCACTTCTCGCCGTCGAAGATGGTGTTCACGCCGCAGTCGAGGCAACGGCTCGCCTCCCGCCGCGCCTCGGCGTCCGTGTACCCGCGCTCGACGGGCGCCACGTGGGAGCGGACCCGTTGGGCGACCGGGGTGGTCGGCATCGGGACGCGCGCCTCTCGCTCGTAGCCCGCCGTCCGGTGGAAGTCGGGGATCGCCAGGTGCAACTCAACATCGCGGAAGGAGATGGGGCGGCCCGTGAGTGCCTCGTACACCGACCGGGCCACGGCCTTCCCCGAGGCCACGGCATGGATCAGCAGCTTCGGACCGGTGGCCAGGTCGCCGGCCACGAAGACATCGCGGGCGTTCGTGCGTCCTGTCTCGGGATCGCACGCGATAAACCCTCGCCGGTCGAGCGTCAGGCCATCGCGCTCCGGGTCTACGAAGCCCAGATCGACCGCCTGCCCAACCGCCAGCAGCACGTTGTCGCACTCGATCAGCGTCAGATCGTCATCGTCGAACGTCGGGGCGAAACGCCCCTCCTCGTCGAAGACGCGCAGGCACCGGTGGAACATCACTCCCCGAACGGCGCCGCCCTCGTTCGTGAGGATGCTCACGGGGCCGAGTCCGTTCAGCCGAACGATGCCCTCCTCATCGCCTTCGATGATCTCCTGGTCGTCCGCCGGCATCTCGGCGAGCGACTCCAGCGAGCACAGCGACACCTCCGCCACGCGCGGGTCGCGCCTCGCCATCCGCGCCGCATCGATGGAGATCTGCCGCAGGACGCTTCGCCCCACATCGTAGGCCACGTTGCCGCCCCCGATCACCACCACCCGGGAGCCCAGCTGCGGCGCGTTGCCGACGGCCACGTCCCGCAGGAACTCCACGCCGCCGATCACGCCCTGCGCGTCGGCGCCGGGGATGTCGAGCCGCCGCGAGCGCTTGGCCCCGGCGGCGATGATCACGGCGTCGTGGCGCTCTCGCAACTCGGGAAGCGTGACATCGACCCCCACCTCGCAGCCCGTCCGGGCCTCCACGCCCAGCGCGGTGATCACCTCCACCTCCGCGCGAATCACGCTGCGCGACAGGCGATACTCCGGAACGCCGATCGCCAGCATCCCCCCCAGCATCCCCTCCGCCTCGTACAGCGTCACCTTGAACCCAAGCAGCGACAGATCGTGCGCGGCCGCCAGTCCCGCCGGGCCGCTGCCGACGACACCCACCGACTGCCCGTCGGCGAGCGGGATGTCTCCCCGGGTGGTGGCCTGGAGCAGTGGGAGCAGCTCGTCGCGTCCGCCCGAGGCCGTCGGGCCGCACCGCTCAGCCGCCGCCTTCAGCGACTCGACCAGGCTCAACGACCGGCCGGCCCCCGCCTCCGGGCCGCAGGCCTGACAGGCGAACCACTTCAGGGCCCGGATCGCCACGGGGCGGTCGAGCTGTCCCCGACGGCACGCCGTCTCGCACGGCGCCCCGCAGACCCGCCCGCAGATGGACGCGAGGGGATTGGGGCCCCGCGCGATGAGGTAGGCGCGTTCATCGTCGCCCTCGAGGATCGCCTGGATGTAGCCGCGCGCGTCCGTGCGGACCGGACAGGCCGCCTGGCACTCGATCTGCTCGCGCCAGTACTGCAGGTCCGGGAGGGTGACGGCAATGCTCTCCGACCCCAGCCGTTCCGCGTGCTCCCCCATCTCCGGCTCTCTCCTGCCGGCCCTACCGAGGCCGGGTCATGCGAAGCGCTTCACCGAAACGGTGGACAGCGATCAATCCCCGCCAGGAGTTCGTTGTCGGCAGGCAATCAGCGAGCCGAGCGTGCTCTATTATTATCGTACCGAAATACTATATAATATCGGAACAGTTGTCAACCCTCGATTCCGTGGCTCGCCGCAGCCGTCGGTCACGGTCACTCGGGGGGCCGACGGGCGGCGCCGTCCAGCGGCGCCCGTCGCCGCCGTGCTCCGCCCACAGAGGCCGGCTCGTCAGACGTTGTGCGGGTACACCATCCAGCCCAGGTAGTTGTTGAGGGCCTCGGAGATGGCGGCGCCAACGCGGCCTTGGGTCATGGCGACATGGTGCTCGAAGCCGCGCACGCAGATGAGCCGGAGCAGCTCCTGCAGGTCCTCGATGTGGGCGACGCCCGCGCCGCCGAAGGTGTCGAGGGGGTCGTCCGTGACCTCGCCCTCGCCGAGGTAGCCGGCGATCTCACCGTTCAGGTCGTCGGTGGAGATCCGGCAGAAGGTGAAGGGCCCCGAGGCGATGCGCCCGACGCAGGTCCCGTAGGTGTTCTCGATGCCTACCGAGCCGCCGATGATGTCCTGAACTCCCATCTTCACGTCCGCGAAGATCGACTTCGGAAGGTTGCTGCAGTGGAACAGCACGCACTTGTCCGGATCGCCCCCGTAGTTGTTGTTCCAGTCCAGCAGCGCCGCCGGCGAGCCCGAAGCCAGCGTCAGCGCGTACATGCCGACGACACCCGTAATGTCCACCTCACACGCGCTGGGGATGAGGTTGTCGCTCATCATGCTCATCACGGTGCAGGGGACGATGCCCATGTACTCCTCGATGCTCGTCCAGCACTGGACCGCGCTCGCCGAGAGCTCCTCCTTCGCCATCCACTCATCGATGACCGTCGCGAGCTTGGCCATCTGCACCAGCTTCGCTTCGGGCACGTCCGCCACGCAGAGGTAGTCTTTCACCTTGGCGACGCGCGCCTGCACCTCGGTCGCGGCCTCGTCGAGGCGCTCCATCCGCCCGAAGATCTCCGAGAGGTCGATCACGTCGACGGTGATCCCGCTGGCCTCGAGGAGCTTCTCACTGAAGCGCACGGTGTTGAACGCCGCCGGACGCGCGCCGATCGCGCCGATCCGCGCCCCGTTGAGACCGCGCACGACCCGACACGTCGCCGCGAAGTTGCGCAGGTCCGCGGCGAACTCCGGGCTCTGCGGATGTTCGGTGTGCAGGCTGGTGAGCGTGTAGTCGATTCCGTACTGCCGCAGGTTGTTGCAGGCCGACATCTTCCCGCAGAAGCTGTCTCGCCGGTTCGCCAGTGACATCTTCCCGGGCTCATCCGGATAGGCCTGAACCAGCACGGGCACGTCCAGGTTCGCCAGCCGCAACGCATCCGCGATCCCGCGCTCATCCCCGAAGTTCGGCAGCGTGACCAGCACCCCGTCGATGCAGTCCGCGTGCGCCTTCGCGAGGGCCGCCCACTTGTGGGCATGGTCGCGCGTCTCCACCGAGCCGAAGGGCGTGTCCCCCGGTGTCAGCGCGACGGTCGCGATCCCCTCGCGCTCCAGGACCGCCAGCACTTCCTTCCGCCCCTCATCGCACAGATGATCGGGGAAGAACCCCCGGTTGCCGACAATCACCGCCAACGTCGTCTGCTTACCCATGGTCGTCTCCCGTCGCCGTTGTAGGAGCGGCTTCAGCCGCGAGCCGTCGTAGGTCGCTGTCGTGGGTCGAAGCGCCAGCTTCGACGCCGTTCGCCTCGTCGCCGGGCGTCGAAGCTGGCGCTTCGACCTACAGGGCTCGCCTACCCCTGCCCGTAGTACGCGTCCTTCCCGTGTTTGCGCAGGAAGTGCTTGTCCACCAAGGCGCTGTCGGCCACAGCGACCAGCGGCTGACCCCACAGATCTAGGCTCAGCCGCTCGGTGATCGCCGCCATCTCGGCAACCTGCTCGAGAACGATGCTGTTCTCGACCGCCGCCTCCGGGCTCGGACCCCACGTGAACGCTCCATGGTTCGCCACGAGCACCGCGGGCCTCTCGTGAGGGTTCAGCTTGCGGAAGGCCTTCACGATGGCGAGCCCCGTCTCGCGTTCGTAGTCGCCTTGGAGCTCCTTCCTTCCAAGCCGCGCCGTCACGGGCACGTCGCCCCGAAAGTAGTCGGCGTGCGTCGTGCCATAGCACGGCAGCCCGCGACACGCCTGCGCCCAAGCCGTCGCGTGGGTCGAGTGCGTGTGCGCCACCCCACCGATGCCTTGGAACTCGCGATAGAGCACGAGATGGGTCGGCGTGTCCGACGAGGGCCGGAGGTCGCCCTCGACCACCTTGCCTTCCAGGTCGACAATCACCATGTGCACCGGGCGCATCTCGTCATAGTCCACGCCGCTGGGCTTGATCGCCACCAACCCCTCCGCCCGATCGATCCCGCTCACGTTACCCCACGTGAGGATCACCAGTCCAGAGCGCTTCAGCTCCAGATTCGCCTCACACACCCTCGCCTTCAGCTTCTCAAGCATCGCGGACGCCTGCCTTGATGTCCAGCAGTCGCTTCATCACATCCGCCAGACCATCGGTCGTCCCCGCCACACCGAAGCTGTCGTGCAGTCGCCGATAGAGGCCGTACAGCTCCCCATACACCTCCTGCGCCGCCGCGTTCGGCGCGTACACCTCGGCCTTGACGCCGGTCATCGCGGCCTGCGCCTGCTCGGTGGTGTCGTAGCCGCCGGCGGCCTTCCCGGCCACGACCGCGCCGAAGATCGCCGCGCCCAGCGCGCAGGTCTGCGCCGAGCGGCTGACCTCCAGCCGCGTCCCGCAGACATCGGCGTAGATCTGCATGAAGAGCGGGTTCTTCTCGGCGATGCCGCCGCAGGTGACGATCCGGTCGATGGGCACGCCGTACTCGGCCATCCGCCGGTGGATGGTGTGCGCGCCGAAGGCCGTGGCCTCGATGAGTGCCCGGTAGATCTCCGCACGCGTGGTGTGCAGCGTCTGCCCGATCAGCAGCCCCGTCAGTCGCGCGTCCACCAGGATCGTGCGGTTCCCGTTGTTCCAGTCCAGCGCCAGCAGGCCGCTCTGCCCGGGTCTCAGCTTCATCGCCTCCGCCGTCAGCTCCGCGTGAGTGCCCGCGTCGCCCTGGCAGACGTGCGACACGAACCAGTTGAAGACGTCCCCGACCGCCGATTGCCCGGCCTCGATCCCATACATCCCCGGGATCACCGAGCCGTCGACGATCCCGCACACGCCGGGGATCGTCAGCGGCGCGCCCGCCTTCGCAGCGACCGCGATGTCGCAGGTCGAGGTGCCGATGATCTTCACCAGCGTGCCCGGCGCCACGCCCGATGCCACGCCGCCGTAGTGGGCGTCAAACGCGCCAACCGCCACCGGGATCCCCTCCGGTAGCCCCAGCTTCCCCGCCCACTGCCCACACAGCGCGCCCGCCCGCACGTCCGAGGGGTATGCCTTCTCATACAGCTTCGCCCGCAGGGCGCCCATCCTCGGGTCGAGCAGGCCAAGGAAGTCCGCATCCGGCAGGCCGCCCCACTCCTCGCAGTACATGGCCTTGTGACCGGCGGCGCAGACACCCCGCTTCACGTTCGCGGGCCGGGTGTCACCCACGAGCACGGCGGGAATCCAGTCGCAGAACTCGACCCAGCTCGCCGCCGCGTCGAACACCTCCGGCGCCACGTTCAGACAGTGCCAGATCTTGCTGAAGAACCACTCGGACGAGTACGTCCCCCCACACTTCTCCAGGTAGTGCGGCCGATGCTCCCGGGCCAGCGCGGTGATCTGCTCCGCCTCGGCCATTGAGGAGTGGTCCTTCCACAGCCACGCGAGGGCGTTTGGGTCGTCCGTGAACGCGTTGGTGAGGCCGAGGGGCGTGCCGGCCGCATCGACGGGGATGGGGGTCGAGCCCGTGGTGTCGACGCCGATGCCGATGACCGCCTCCGCCGAGAATCCCGAGGTCTCCCGCGCAGTTCCGAGCGCCTCGGCCATGCACTCGACCATGCACTCGAGGTAGTCTGCCGGGTGCTGGCGGGCAACATGAGGGTTGCCGGCGTCGACTATCACCCCGGCCTCGCCGCGCCGGTAGTCGGAGACCGCCGTGGCGACCTCCTCCCCGCTCGCCACGTCTACGATGATCGCCCGCACCGAGTTGGTGCCAAAATCAAGGCCCACGCTGTACTTGCTGCCCACGGGAGAACCTCCCCGGATCGTGTCACGCCGCCCCGCAGTTCCTCCCCCTCGTCTCGCTCTCCTGCACGTTGGCCCGGGAGGCACCAAGGCGAACGGGAGAGGGAAGGGGAAATGGGACCCATCCGCAGCAGGAGGGCAGAGCGACTGTGAGCGAACGCGCGGAAGGCCGCATCTTGTGGAGCGCCTTCTCGGCCGGGCCGACGCCGGGCTCCGAGGAAGCATACATCGAGAGCTACGCGGGCTCGGTCGTCGAGCCCGACGCGACCTATGGCGTAACCCATGACGAGCACGGGCACTGGCACGTCATCCTCGCGCCCGACCGCACCCGCGCCGAGGAGACAATCTACCGGACGGTCAGTCAGGCTCAGCGGGCCGCGGAGAAGATGTTCCGGATCGACGAGGAGGGGACGCCCTAGCCGGCCCTGAACCGCCATGCGCCCGTTCCGCCTCGGCACGACGTCCTATATCCTCCCGGACGAGATCATCCCGAACGTCGAGTTCCTCGGGCCGAGGGTCGACGACATCGAGTTGGTGCTGTTCGAATCCGACGAGCTTTCGAACCTGCCCGATCCGCGCACGGTCGGTCGCCTGCGGGAACTGGCCGCGACGCATGGCCTGACCTACACCGTGCACCTGCCGCTGGACGCGGACCTCGGCGATGTCGAGGAGGCCGCGCGCCGGCGGTCGGTCGCGAAGTGCGAGAGGGTGATCGACCGGCTCGCGCCGGTCAGTCCCGTTGCGTACCTCGTGCACTTCCACGAGGACCTCTCGCCGGCTCCCGCGCCGCGGCCCGCGCCGGAGTGGCTGGCCGCCCTGCGGCGCTCGATGGAGGACCTGCTCGAGCGGGTGGCCGATCCGGAACTGCTCTGCGTGGAGACGCTCTCCTACCCCTTCGGGTGGGTGGATGCGATCGTGGCGGAGATGGGCGCGAGCATCTGCCTGGATGTCGGCCACGTGCTGCTCGCCGGGGAGCGCGTGGAGGCTTACCTCGACCGGTACCTCCCGCGCACGCGGGTCGTGCACCTCCACGGCCTCCGCGAGGGCCAGGACCATCGCGACCTCGGGGGCCTGCCGGAGGGGCTGCTGTCGTTGCTTCTGACGCGGCTGGCCTCCGACCCGCTCCCCGAGCGCGTCGTGACGCTGGAGGTCTTCAACCGCGCCGACTTCGAGGCCTCGCTGGCGATCCTGGAGGGACGCTGACTTGAGCCGAGTCACGTTGGTGACGGGCGGGGCGCGCAGCGGAAAGAGCCGTTACGCGCTCGCCCGGATGGAGCCGTACCGGAAGCGGGCATTCATCGCGACCGCCGAGGCCCTCGACGGGGAGATGCGGGACCGCATCGCCCGCCACCAGGCGGAGCGCGCCGATGCCTTCCTCACTGTCGAGGCGCCGCTGGCCCTGGGCGAGGCGATCCGCTGGCTGCCCTCGGGAACGGACGCCGCGATCGTGGACTGCCTGACCGTGTGGCTCGGAAACCTCATGCATCACTTCGGCGATGAGGAGGCCCCCAGGAGGGAGGCGATCGACGCTCTGCTGGAGGCGGTGACGACCGCGCCCTGCGATCTCGTCGTCGTGACCAATGAGCTGGGGATGGGCATCGTGCCCGACAACGAGTTGGCCCGCCGGTTTCGCGATGAGGCAGGCCGGCTGAACCAGGACGTGGCCGCCCTCGCCGACGAGGTGGTCTGGGTGGTGAGCGGCCTGCCCGTCCACCTGAAGAGGAGCCGCGAATGAGTCGACTGGACGACACCTTGCGTCGCATTGCGCCCCTGGATCGCGCCCTGGAGGCGACCGCCCGGGCGCACCTGGACAACCTGACCAAGCCACCGGGCAGCCTCGGCCGCCTCGAGGATCTCGCCGCCCGGTACTGCGTGGTGACGGGCTCGGCCGACCCCCGGGTGGGCCGGAAGCGCATTGTCACCTTCGCCGGCGACCACGGCGTCGCGGCGGAGGGCGTGTCGGCGTACCCGGCCGAGGTCACGCCCCAAATGGTGCGTAACATGCTGGCCGGCGGGGCGGCCGTAAACGTGCTGGCGCGCCACGTCGGCGCCGACGTGCAGGTCGTGGACATCGGGGTCAACGATCCCCTGGAGGGAGCCGAGGGCCTTGTGGCCGCCAAGGTCCGTCCCGGAGCGGGGAACATCGCCCAAGGCCCGGCGATGACCGAGGCCGAAGCCGTCCGCGCGATCGAGGTGGGGGTTGAGCTGGCGGAGGCCGCGCACGATGACGGCGTCACCCTGATCGGCACCGGCGAGATGGGCATCGCGAACACGACGGCTTCGGCCGCGCTCGCGGCGGCCTTGCTGCCGAGCGCGCCGGAGGAGACTACGGGGCGAGGCACGGGCCTCGACGACGCGCGCCTCGCTCACAAGATCGCCGTCGTGAGACGGGCGCTTGAGGTGAACGCCGGCCGGCTGGGGGATCCGCTCAGCGCGCTGGCGGCGTTGGGCGGCCTCGAGATCGCCGGCATCTGCGGGCTCATTCTCGGGGGGGCGGCCTGCCGGATGGCGGTCGTGGTCGATGGCTTCATCTCCTCGGCGGGCGCGCTCGTCGCGTGCCGGATGCGCGAGCCCGTGGCCGAGCACCTCTTCTTCAGCCACGCCTCGGCCGAGGCCGGACACGCGCTGCTGCTCGATGGGCTGGGCGTCGAACCGATCCTCGACCTGGGGATGCGCTTGGGCGAGGGCACGGGCGCGGCGCTGGCGATGTCGGTGATCGAGGGGGCGGTGAAGGTGTACAACGAGATGGCGACCTTCGGTTCCGCCGGGGTCAGCGGCCAGGCGTGACGACAGACGAAAGGGGAAGATTCGAAGCTTGGAAGAGAGGCGGAAGACAGCCCGACGGAGGAGGGTACGACCCGACGGCATGGGCCGAGGGTTGGTCACCGCACTCCGGACGCTGACGCTCCTGCCCGTTCCGGGGCGCGAGGCGGCGAGTGTCGCGACCGCCCTGTACTGGTTCCCGCTGGTGGGGTTGCTGATCGGCCTGCTGCAGTGGGGTGCGGGAGGGCTGGTCAACGCGCTCGCGGTGAAGGGCTGGCCGGCGGGTGCCGCCGCGGCGGCGCTGGCGGCGAGCGCGGCGCTCACGCGCGGCCTGCACCTGGACGGCCTGGCGGACTGGGCCGATGCGAGCGTCGTGCTGGCCGGGCGCGAGCGCGCCCTCGAGGTGATGAAGGACCCGCGCATCGGGGCGCTGGGGGCGGTCGCGCTGGTCTCCGTGTTGCTGGGGAAATGGGTCGCGCTCATGCGTCTGGCAACCGCGGGCGGGCTGGTGTGGGTGCTCCCGGCGTGCGTGATCGCGCGGGCGATGCAGGTCGAGCTCGCGGCGACGCTGCCTTACGCCCGGGCCGAGGGCGGGACGGCGGGCTCGTTCGTCGAGGGCGCCGGGGCGGCCCACCGGGTGGTGGTTCTCGGAGCCGCCGCGCTGCTGGTGCTCGTGCCCTTCGGCGGCCTGGGCGGCGCCGCGCTGCTGCTCGCGTGGCTGGCGGCGCGGCTGTTCGCCTGGCGCTGCCGAGTGAGGTTCGGCGGCGTGACGGGCGACGTGCTCGGTGCCGGAAGCGAGCTCACCGAGCTCCTCGTGCTGATCGTTGCAGCCCTCGCGGCCGACCCGGCGGCGGGCGTGCGGACGGTGGGATGGGCCGGGTGGTTCTGACCTGATCGGGGAGTGTCACAGCCGGGAGCGGGTGAAACGATGGCGTTGTGCATGCTGGTTGCGCTGGTTGCCGGCGCTGCGGCGCAGACGAGGCTGCCCGAGGGAGTGCGGCACTACTGGGGCTGCGACAAGTGGGGCGGCAGCGGCTGGCGGGACGAGGCGTGGGACGCCGGCGGCTCGGGGCGCATCCATTTCGACCCGCAGGTGAAGCGGCACGGCCCGGCTTCGCTGCGGCTGGACGGCCTGGCCGAGAGCGGCGTGGCGGCCCTCTCGCTGGAGCAGCCGGCGGAGGTCACGACCGAGAAGCAGTACGTGCTGCAGGTCTGGGCGAAGACGGCCGGCGTAAGGGGCAGCGCGCAGGTGCGAGCGCTGGCCCACGGTCCACAGCCCGGGGAGATGTACCGCCCTCTGGGCTGGGTGAGGCTCAGCGACCAGACGCACCTCGTTCTGCCCCCCGATCAGGACTGGACGCGGTACCGCGTACCCGTCGACACACTCCCCGGCGGCACGACGCGCGTCTTCCTCTACCTGCACCTCGAGGGCGAGGGGACTGCCTGGTTCGACGAGTTCTCCTTCGCTGAGGCGGGGGTCGAAGTGCCGCTGGGCGGGCAAGCGCCGCTGCGCGACGAGGACTACGCCGGGGAGCGGTTCGACGACGCCGACCTGCCAGGGAACCTGCTGTCCAACGGTGGCTTCGAGGAGGGGCTCGCGGTTTGGCAACTCCTCCCGGCGGACTACAGCGCGCAGGTCGACGAGACGGTCGCGCGCAACGGCAAGGCCTCCTTCCGCTTCGACGCCCGGGAGCTCACCGGCGGCTACCTCTGGCAGCGGGCGCGCATCGACCCTCGCCGGTACTACCGCCTCTCGCTGTGGGCCAGGACCGAGGGCCTGGTCGGGTACTTCTTCACCCACCTGCTACCCTTCAACCGCCACGGCGTACCCATCGGCTGGCACGGGGCGAACCACGCCAGCGAACATCACTACGTGACCGGGAAGACCGATGGCTGGGAGGAGCGGGTGCTCGTGACGCGCTTCGCGCCGGAGGTCGCCTCCGTGGTGATCTACCCTCGGGTCGAGGACACGATCGGAACCGTGTGGATCGACGACGTTGAGATCCGGCCGCTGCCGTTGGACTACGCGCCGGAGGACGCGCCATGATGGCCGGGCTGCTCCTCCTTCTCTGCGCTGCGGGCCACCCGTGGCAGGTTGGCGAGGTGCGACGCGTCTCCGAGGCGACGGGGAACGCGGCGGTCGATCCGTCGCTGGAGAGCGGCGACTGGCAGCTCGCCGGCGGGGCGGCGGCGAGCGAGACGGCGGCGCGGAGCGGCAGGGCGGGTGTGCGCATCGAGCGGACCGATGACCAGGCCGACCCGCGGGCCGAGAGCCCCGAGTTCCCGATCCCGCCGGGGCGGTACCTCGCTTCGGGGTGGTTGCGGACCGGCATGAGCTACCAGCCCGACCCGAACTACAGCGCAGTGCTCGAGATCGTGTGGGCCGACGCCGGCGGACAGACGTTGGGCGCCGAGCGCATCGGCGCCGCCAACGGCTCTACCCAGGTGTGGGTCTATCGGGAGGCCGCGCTCCAGGCCCCGCCCGGGACGGCGAGGGCTCGGCTCCTCTTCCGCTTCAACTGGTCGTCGACCGGCTGGGCGGAGCTGGACGATGTGGCTGTCACACCCCTGGGGGATGCGCCGACGCCCGCCGCGCCGGTGGAGGTGACGCTCACCGCCGCGGAGCGGGTGTTCCCGCCCGACGCGCCTCTGGCGGTGAAGGCGCAGGTGCGGCTGCGCGAGGGCGGCCCGGCGTCCGTCCGGCTTCACATGCGTGTCACCGATTCACGCGGGCGGGAGTTGACGACCGGCTCGGCGGAGTGCGACGCGCGGTCGGACCGTGAGACGCTGGTCACGATCGCGGCGCGCCCGGTGGAAGCCCCCCTCCGCGAGCACCTGGTCGCCCAGGTCAGCACCGACCCCCCGAGCGGCGAGGCGCGGCGGTTCGGGCTGCTGGTCATCCCGCGACCGACCGACTTCAGCCTCGACGAGACCTCCCCGTTCGCGTTCCTGGAAGGACACCCTTACCTCCAGCGGTGGCTCGGCGCGCGCTGGCAGCGCCCGAACTTCAGCTGGAACGAGCGCGAGATGGAGCTCGCGAAGCGGTACGGGATCACCTACGTCGGCATGATCAACGAGGCGAACCGGGCCCTCAACGACGACATGTCCCTCGACGAGTACGGCGCCCATGTCGAGGAGTCGGTCGGGCGCTTCAGGGGCCTGGTGAAGTACTGGCAGCTCGGCAACGAGCCCAACCTCTACCAGCCCGGTATCCCGGAGAAGTGGGCGGAGGTCCTGAGGGTCGGCTACGAGGCGGCGAAGCGCGCCGACCCGGACTGCCGGGTGATGTGGGGCGGCATCACTGGGCTCAACGTCGACCCGGAGATGGTGGACAAGCTCCTCGCGGCGGGCGGCGGCCGGTACACCGACCTCATCGACGTGCACCTGTATGTGCCGATCCCGGAGATGGACGCCCTGCTGGCGAAGGTGAGTGCCGACCTGGCGAGGCACGGCGTCGACAAGCCGATCGTCGTCACCGAGACCACCGCGACGCTCGGCACGCCGCTGCCCGAGCGTGACAAGGCGGCGCACGTGTACAAGCGGTACGCCGTGGCCGAGGCGCACGGCGTGCTGGCGACCTGGTGGTTCGTGCTGCACTGGGTGAACACGGGGGAGTTCCGGTACTGCTCGCTCATCGACCCCGGAACGGGCGAGCCGCACGAGGGGGCGGCGGCCTACGCGCGGCTAACGGAGGCCCTCGAGGGCGCGGAGTATTCCCGGCGGCTGGACTGCGGCGAGAGAGCGTATGTGTACGAGTGGCGCAAGGGCGCCCGGGCCCTCTTCATCGCCTGGGCCGAGGGACAGGGCGCGACCGGCTCCGCGGCGCTGCCGTGTGGCGACGGAGCCGGGACGGCGACCGATGTCGCCGGGCATCAGTGGCCTCTGACCGTCCGCGAGACGCTGGAGATCAACCTGCGGGACGAGCCGCTGCTGCTCGATCTGCCCGCCCGTGACGGCGACGTGCCGCAGCCGCGCGGGCTGGACTTCGCGCCGCCGGAGGTCACGCTGGCCCGGGGGAGTTCGGCGAGCGTGTCGCCGCCCAGGACGAACGTGCCGCTGGAGGCGGAGGGACCGACAGGGCTCAGCCTCCCGATCACGGGCCGCGACGCGTTGCGGGTCGCCGCCGACCCCGACGCGCTGCTGGGGCCCGCGTGGCTGGTGCTGCGGGAACGCGTCGGTGGAGTGGACCACGCGCTTCTCAGGCTGCGGGCGACCGTCACCACGCCGCTGGCGCTCGATCTCTCGCCGCTGCCCGGGGCGGGCGGAAGCGCGGCGGTGCGGGCGCGGGTGACCAACCTCTCCGGCGACGTAATCGCGGGCCGCGTGGTGCTGGTGTCCCCCGTCTCCGGCGGCGCGCGAGAGGACCGGATCGAGGCCGAGTTCACCGACCTGGCGCCGAACGTGACCGGGGAGGTCGCTCTCGACCTGGAAGGCTTCACGGACCCGCTCGGGAGGTACGAGGTCCGGCTTGCGGCGGAGACCGACAAGGGCGTGCGGGACGCACTGACGCGGACGCTCGTCTTCACCCCCGCGCCCCCCGCGGCGGCGCCGGTGTCGGTGGACGGGCAACTGGCGGAGTGGCCTGACGCTGCCCTCATCCGGGTCGATGCGCACTCGGGCGAGCGCGCCGATCCGCAGGATGGGCCGCCGGCCGGCCCCGACGACCTCTCGGCGCAGGCGGCTCTGCTGTGGGACGCGGACAATCTGTACCTCGCGGTGCGCGTCCGTGACGATACGCATCGCAACACGCAGCGCGATGGGGCGCTGTGGGATGGCGACGGCCTGCAGCTCGGGTTTGCGCCCGAGCCGTACGTCGCCTCGAGCGCGTACTTCGAGTGGGGCGTCGCGCTCACGGAACGGGGCCCGCAGGCATGGGCCTGGTCTGCCGTGCCGCCCGGCCGCACCGGCGAGATCGCCTTCCCCTGTCGCATTGAGCGCGCCGCGGGCGAGACGATCTACGAGGCCGCGATCCCGTGGGCCATGCTTGCGCCGATCGCTCCCGAAGCGGGGACGACCTTCGGCTTCGGGCTGCTGGTGAACGAGCAGGACACGGCGAACCGAGGCTACTACGGTTGGCATGCGGGCATTGCCGGGGAGAAGGATCGCGCCCGCTTCGGGCAGATCACGCTGCTGCCCTGACGTCATCGGGCGGGTCACCGAACCCGTCACTGCCGGCCTCAAGGAGATCCCCCAATGGGAACACTACGGTGCGGCGTATCGGGGCTGGGTCGCGGACGGACCTTCATCGAACGGCTGAACGGAATCGAGGGGTGCGAGGTGGTGGCGGTGTGCGACCCGGACGAGGGCAAGGTGGAGGGGTGCGAGGGCCTGAACGGCTACCTCGACTTCGAGACCATGCTCGCCGAAGCCGCGTTGGACCTCGTGGCGGTCATCGGGCCCGGGCCGACCCACGCGCCACAGTCGCTGCTCGCGCTGGACCACGGAGTCCACGTGCTCAGCGAGACGCCGTGCGTGTACTCGCTCGACGAGGCCTCGGCCATCGTCCAGGCCGTGCGACGCTCGGGCTGCCGGTACATGCTCTCCGAGGACTACATCTTCATGGGCTGGGTGCAGCGGTGGCGGGAACTGGTGGAGTCCGGGGAGCTGGGCGAGATCGTCGCGGCCCAGGCCGAGTACACCCACGACTGCCGGGGCATCTTCCTGGTCGGGCCGGACGGCCGGTACCTCCCCTGGTCCGAGCGCGGTCGTCCGGACGTGACCCCCTCCTGGCGCGCCTCCCACCTTCCGCCGCTCAGCTACTGCTCGCACACACTGGGCCCGCTGCTGCATCTGCTCGGGGATCGCTGCCAATCGGTCACCGCCTTCGATGCGGGCTCGCGCACCTACCCTGAGGCCGGCACGATCGACTACGCGAGCGCCGTGCTGAAGACGGAGGCCGGGCGCGTGATCACGCTGACCAACGGCTTCGGCGTCGCGCACCCGTTCATCTTCTTCGCCGGGCTGATCGGCACCCGGGGCAGCGTCCGCTGCGTGAGCTACAACTTCGGCGACGCGCAGATGAAGCTGTACCTCGACCGCGACGGCGGCGGCTGGCAGGACCTGACGACCGCATGGTTCGACCGCTCCGACGGGCGCCACTGGCTGAGCGTCCTGCTCGAGGAGTTCGTGGAGAGCATCCGCAACGATTCGACCCCGCCCATCGACGTCTACCGGTCGATGGACTACACCCTCCCGGGCATCTGCGCCCACCTCTCGGCGGCGCGGGGGGGGGAGCGATTGGAAGTGCCGGACCTGCGTGGGCCCTGATGGCACGATGGGTGAAGGGAGCCTCAGGGCCCCGGGGGCGACCCCTCGTTCGGGCCGCCGGTGGCAACCTCGACGTCCTCCGCAATCCACTTATCCCGCCTCCTCTTCGGCGTTCGGGCCGCTACCTGCACGCGCCGGTTGAGAAGGGGACCCACCACGTCGTACAACTCATCCGGGATCTGCAGCGGGACGGGACGGCCATCGTCGCAGACGATTCTCAGGTCGGCGCTGTCGAGGTCAACAGCTCGCAGGACGCCGACGAACACGCCCTCTTGGGAGCGAGGGCCCTCGCCTGGAGGGGACGGCGCCACAGCGGTCACGAGGCGCTTGACGCCGTCCCGGAGTTCCGGGGTGAAGCGCACTGCGTCTTCCTTCTGCGCCGAGTGGCGTCGAATCTCGATCTCCCCGATGCGCGAACCGTCAGGTATCATCGCCTTCACTAGCCGGACGAGGGCACCGCGGTAGCGCTCGTCCTCGACGAAGCCTGCGATCCCCTGAGCATCCGCTTGGCGCACCATTCCCGCAAAGGTGACGCACCCGTCTACGATCTGTGATGGCGAGACGGGGGCCCCGTCGAGGGGTAGCGTGGGCTGAAGCTGCGCCAAGTGGATGTCGATGCGGTAGCTACCGGCGACGGGCTCCGACAGCAGCGGGCGGTACCCCTCCTCAACACCATCGCCGATGCCGCGTACGAGCCGGGCGAACGGCTTCCGGTTGCACCACGCGCCCATCCTCCGGATGTAGTTTACGGCTGTACGGACGATGGTGTCGACGCTGTCAAGGGGCGCCAGTCGGTGGAGAATACTGCCTCCGAACAACACGACACTGATGGCGTCGCCCGTGCCCTCCAGGCCAGCCTCGCGGCAACGCCGCTCGTTCCAGATGCGGGCAACCAGCTCCTCCAGGCGCTTTCTGGTGTAGGGCTCAAGCCAGCCTTGCGCCAGCGCTTCATAGGCGAGGGCAGCGGCCGAGTCCAGTTCGTCGGCGCGAAACAGGAGCGTTGCGGCGCTCAAGGTGAAGACCGACTTCGTGCGCACGCGGCCCTGAGGCAGCGTTGCCACCATCCCACGTTGTGCCATGCCCGCCTCGCGGAACAGCGCGCGGGCCTCTTCCACATGGCCCCCGGCGAGCCGGGTCTCGGCTTGGGCAATGAGCTCCTGGGACTGGTGGTAGACCGACATGTTAGGTGGCCCCCACTGTCACCGTCTCCAGTTCGACCGTAGGCCTCGAGAACCTGACTACGGCCGCCACCCCACGTTCTGTGGCAGCTCCACGAAGGAGCTGCTCCCTCTTCTCTCTCATTCTACCCCCTGTGGGGCCCGTGTCAACGCCCGACACCTCAAGCGCCATGACGACATGGTCGTCGTAGTTCGGGAGCCCGAACTCGTCGAACCCAAGCCCACGCGGCGCCACGTACCAGTCCGCCCCGGAACCGTGCTCGGCACGGCCCACGACGACCAACCCCATTGAGTGCTCCATGCAGGCGAAAGTCACCGCGTAGGCGCCGTCCCTGGTCGCATCCAGCTCGTTCGCGTGCGTGGCCCGAGCTTGGTCGTCCGCCGGTTCCCAGTCAAGCCGGTACTCTGACGGGTCCGCATCTGCGGAGACGTGGATCGCGACCGGCGGCACGTGGTGGCGATCGAGGCATACCCGAGCAGCTTCGGCGTGCGCCTCTGCGACACTCGGCGTTAGGCCCGGGTGACGCCTGTCGAGATCGACGAGGTTGACAGAGACGCGCTCCATGTCCTCACTTCGGCGACCAAAGCAGTCGGATCGCTGTCGTGTTCTGCGCCGCGTACATGCACACCTCCCTGCCGCCTGTTTCGCGCCCCCCTCCAGCGTGTCGGCAGGACGCTTGCACCCGTGTGAGGAATCGCCCGGGGGACGCGATGCACCTGGATCACGCGCGGTCGACGAGGTGCCAGATGCTACTGCTGGTGCTGCTGGTCTCATCCACTGGGTCGGCGGACGGCCTGCTGGTCATCGACGACTGCGAGGGGAAGGTGGGGCCGTGGCGGGGGACGGAGATCGTGAGCGAGCCGGTGCATGGCGGTGGGGGTGCGTTGAGGTGGGAGGTCGCCAGGCAGCCGACGCTGGACTCGCCGCAGTTCCTGGGCGACTGGACGGCGTTTGACGAGCTGCGCTTCTGGGCGCATCTGGACCGGCCCTACGACTTCAGCATCCCCCTCGTGTTTCCCACCGACGGCGGGTACTGGATCACCGACTGGAAGCTGGACTGGACCGGCTGGAAGGAGCAGCGGTTCAGGCTGGCCGACTGCCGGAAGGCCTACGAGCCGGAGGGCTGGGAGCGAATCAGCAGCCTCGGGTTCCGCGCGCAGGGCTACGGGCAGGGCCCGGTGCCTGAAGGCCTGGTCATCGTGTTCGACGATGTCGCGCTGCACGCGCCGGGCGAGCTGCCCGAGACCAGCCTGGAGGCGTGGCTCGCCAGAGAGCGCCGAGAGAGGGTGAGCAGGCTGAAGGCACAGGGGAACCCCTACTATCTCAGCGTGCTGGACAGCCTGAGGAATGCCAAGGCCGACCCGGGCCTCCCGCAGGAGGTCACCTCCTCGTGGCAGTTCAGCGGGCTGGCCTCGCAGGCGTTGGCCTCGGCGTGGGCGGCGGCGTGGGAGGAGTCGCCGCGCAAGGGGGATGCGACGCTCATCGCACGCGCCTCGGCCCTCATCGACTTCTGTCTGAGCCGGCAGGTCGACGGCAGCTGGTTCTACTCGCAGAAGTGGGAGTCGGGCGACCCGAACAGCGACCGGTTCGCGCTCGGCCCGCTCATGGACGCCATCTGGTGGCTGCGGCAGCTCCCCACGGGCGAGGCGCAGTGGCCCGAGTGGGAGGCGCCGCTGCGTGCGCTGGTGGACTTCCAGTACGAGAACTGGGGCAAGCGCGCCAACCACGCCTGGGGCCAGAGCGCCACGCAGTATCCGAACCAGGACGTCTTCCACCTCTACGAGATGGCGCTCGCCGACCGATGGTGGGGAGACGCGCAGTACCGACAGAGCCTGGAGGAGACGCTGGCCGGGCTCGAAGCTCACCTGCTGCCCGAGGGCGGGCTGAACTACATCGGCCCCGAGACCGAGATCCCCTGCTACCACGACCTGAACGTGCTGTGGATCGCGCGCTACTACGCCCTGAGCGACGACCCCCGCGCGAGGAGCCTCCTGGAACGCACCGCGCCGTATTACCCGTCGGTCTCCTCGAACGAGGGTCGGCCCGAGTACTACACGGACTGCTGGTGGAAGCACTACTGGGCGGATGGCGCGGCGTGCGGTCCGGAGATCATCGCGGGGTTGACGGGCGACCCGCAGAACAAGTGGCTCGCCGACCGGCTGCTCGAGCGGCAGGGCCCCGGGGCAGACTACAAGGCCATCTACGCCGGCATGTTCTACCGGACCGACGTGGAGGCGGCTGCGCTGCCGAACAACTACGTCCGGTTGGACCGCAACATCGGCGGGCCGCGGGGGCGCTTCGGGGACTGGTACTTCGCCGGCACGGTCGGCGGCGGGGCACGGGACACCTTCGTGGGCGCGATGATCTGCCGGCCGGATCGCCCCGAGCCCCTCGATTCCGCGCTGCTGGCGGCCAACATCGAGGTGGGCCTCGGCGGCGAGGGCGCGCGCGACCGCACGCACTTGTACCTCTCGGGCCCGGACGATCGCACCTCGGTGGCGATCGGGGAGGGCGTGGCGGCGCTGGGCGTCCGGTACTCCCTCCGGCGGCCGTACATCAACAGCGTCCAGAACCCGGACGTGCCGCCGACGCCCTGGCAGGCGACGCAGGTGTGGCTCCTGACGCGGGAGGGCCTGGTGGGGCTGGTGGAGCTGGAGGCGACCGAGGAGCAGACGACGCCGTACCTGAGCGGCGAGATCCGTCTGGGCCCCGACCAGCGCGCGCGGGCGACCGACGACCCCAACCTCTTCGCGTGCGGGGAGTTGCGGGTGCGCCTGCTGGAGCACAACTTCGCGAGCGTGACCGTCGGGCCCGCGCGGCCGGGCTACGCCCAGACTTCCACCCGCCACAGCGCTCTGGCTCTCCGCACTTCCGGCGACGCCCACACCGCGCGCCCGGCCGAGCCGCTCCGCTACGCCGTCCTCATCGCTCCTGCCTCCGCCGGGGAGGCCCGCAGCTTCGCCCGGCTCGACGCCCCGGGGCTCTGGGGCTTCTCCATCGAGCTCGCCGGCCGCCCGCTGGCGGTCGTTTTCAACCCGGCGGACCGCGCGGCGACGCTCCGCCTCCCTTGGCCCCGGCCTTCGGCTGTGGTCCGCGCCGACGCGGACCCGGCTGCGACGGCGCAGGCGCGCGAGGGCGTCCTAGACCTGCGACTCCGGCCGGTCTCGCTGCTGCTCATCGCGCCCTGAGCCGGCCCCCCTCCCCCGTTCCCCGCGGTTGCCTGACCCGCTTGGGCAACCGAGTGTGGTAAACAGGGGACAATGGCCCACAACATCGCCGACGGCATCCGTCAATTGCGGCGGGCCGCCTCCATGCGGGTCCTGTACCCGGCGGGGCACCCGATCCACGCCTCCGCGCTCGAGCACGCGCGTGAGAGCGTGGGCGTGCTGCTGGGCGAGGCGGAACGCGCCGACCTGGTGATCGCGGGCGGGCGCATGGCCCTCGGGGACACCGCCGTTCTCGACGAAGATGGCGTCGTGGGCGAGCTGGCCGCGCGGTGGTGGGACCTCGGCCTCTGCGGGCTGAGCATCTCGCGCGGCGCCGAAGATGACGAACTCGACCTCCTGATGACCATCAGCGTTCCCTCGGTGGGCGACCTGGACAGTCGGGCCATCCGCGGGCGCCTGGACGAGATCGGTGCGGTCCATGTGGGCATTGTCGAGCTCGACTACGACCGCTTCGTGCCTCGTTCTCACGTGCCCCGCGAGCTGCAGGAGCAGTTGAGCCGAACCGACATCCGCGAGACGCTGCGCGAGCTTGTGGAGGGGAGCCACGCGGAGGTGGCGCTCGACGGTGAGCAGCGCGGGGCGCTGGCCTCGCTGCTGGACTACCCTGACGCGCTCGCTCAGGCGATCGAGTTGGGGGTGCTTTCCGGGCCGATCTCGGCGCCGGCTACGGCCCTGGGGCGCGAGCCCTCCGCGGCCGAGGCGGAGGCCGCGATCGATCATGCGCCGGACCCGGCCGCTGCGCTCGGCCGGCAGCTGGCCGCGACCGTGCAGCGGCTGGCACAGATCGGCGTGGAGATGGCGCCCGAAGACCGCGAGGCCGTCTGCTGCAAGCTCGCCGACGCCTTGCGGCATCTCGAACCCACCGCGGTCGCCGCCGCCTTCCGAGCCGCCTGCTCCGTGCCCGACGCCGACTTCGACGCGCTCGCCGAGATCGCCAAGTGCATGAGCGTGGAGGAACTGGTGGAGATCGTCCGCGCGCGGCCCCAGGCCGTCGCCTCGGAGCCCTCCGCCGTCTATCGACGGCTGTTGGGGCGGCTCTCCGCAGGCGGCGAGCGTCTGGGCGAGCTGGCGCCGGCCCTGCGCCAGGCCCTCTTGGCCGACGGCGTCCCCGAAGACGTCTACGCCAGCACCATCGGCATGGCGGTGGTGGAGTTGAGCGAGGAGGCGGCGGAAGCCGGGCGCGCGATCACGCTGGCTGTCCCGGTGGCGCTCAACCGGGCCACCGACGCCGAGCGCGCCGTGCGACGGGCCGAGATCGAGGACCGACTCACGCGCGTTTTCGGCGACGAGGCGTGGGCCTCCAGGGCCATGTTGTCGCTGGAACTCCTCCTGACCGCGCAAGGCGCCGTAGCCCTCGGCGCGGCCGCCGCAGGCACCCGGATCGCGCTCCAGCGAGTGCCCCGCGACCTCCGCGAGCAGGTCTGGCAGCACATCGTGCTGACCTTGGCCGATGTCGTGGACCCGCGTCTCACCGCGGAGACGGAGCGCCGGATGGCCGCCCGAGGCGTGATTGCCCAGACCGCGGCGCCCCACCGCGTCGGCGCCCTGTTGCGCGCCTTCGAGACCGAGTCCCCCGACACCCGACGGCGCATCGCCCAGGTTCTGGCCGGCATGGGCGCCGATGGCCTTGCCGGAGCGACCTCGCTGCTTACCCGTCGTCCGGAGACGCTCTCGGACGAGGACGTGGCCGCCATCGTGCAGGTTCTGGTCTATGCCGAGCTCGAAGGACTGGGCGGCGGCGCCTATGTGGCCCGCACCCTCACCAACCCCTCATGCCGGGCCAAGGTGCGAGTGCTGCGGGCCCTCATGAGCGAGGGCGGACGGATGGGGCGGAAGTGGCTCCTGGACGCCGTGCGCTATGGCGACCCGCAACTCCGCTGGGACATCATCAAGGCCGCCGGCCAGGACCCTTCCCACTACATCGAGGTCCTCGAGGCCGCCCTGGAAGACGCCGATGCGGCCGTGGCCTGCGCGGCCGCCGACTACCTCGGGGCCTCCGGCGATCAGCGCGTCGGCGCCGTGCTCGTCGCTCGGGTGCGACCGTTCGACCGGCGCGATCCGCGCCCCGACTTCCGCGTTGCCGTGGTGAAGGCTCTCGGCCGACTCCGGTATGCCGAGGCGACCGAGGCCCTGGGCGTGGTTCTCCGGCGCAAGACGTTCTGGCGCCGCGGACGGAACGATGCGCTGCGAGCGGCGGCCGCCGAGGCCCTCGTCAGCATCGGGACCCACGAGGCGCGGCAAACGGTCGCCGCGTACGCCTCTCGCGAACGCTGTGACAGCATCAGACAACTGGCCCGTCGGGTGGTCGAGGATGCCCTCCCGGTGGTCACGGAAAGGGGCACCACCGATGCCGCCTGAGGCGCTGGCGGAGGCAACGATCGAGGCGGCGCCGCCCGAAGGGGCGCCCCAGGACCCCGTGGAGGAGGCCGTCCTCGCCCTCACGCGGGTGTGGAGCGACGTGCGGCTCTACCCGCTCACTCATCCGGTGATCGCCGACCGCCTGCAGGATGCGGAAGCTCGTGTCCGCAACGCCCTGGACGGCCAGTCGGAGTTGACCATCAAGCATGTGGACGGCGACCTCGTCCACGGACCGCGCAGGCTCTTTCGCAGTCGGCCGCGACCCGCCGGGCTCATTGGCGCCCTCCATCGTCTGGGGATCGGCTGCCTGACCTTGACCCCCGGCGCCGACGCCGGCGAGCTGTCCGCGCTCTGTCGGGCCCTGGCCGAGGACTCCGACAGCCTGACCGATGCGTCCGCTGTTCGGCGCTTCCTGGAGGACAACGGGGCTCGGCACGTCGAGGTGGACGGGCTCGTGCTGCGCGCCGATGAGGAGGCGCCGGAGCGCCCGCCCGTCACCCAGCTCTACGACTCTGCCATGGATGTCGCCCGGCAGGTGATGCAGTCGGCCCGGCTCGGGCACCGCATCGAGGTCGCCGGGGCCCAGAGCGTGACCTCGCAGATGGTGGCCGAGTTGACCCACAACCCCTCGATGGCCCTCGGGCTCGCCTCGCTGCGGGGTCACGACGAGTACAGCTTCGCCCACTCCGTGCACACGGCGTTGTTGTGCCTGGCCTTCGGCGACTTCATGGGGATGAACGAGGAGGAGCTGTCCCAGCTCGGCGTCGCGGCGATGCTCCACGACGTGGGTAAGTCCATCGTCCCCATCGACGTGCTCCGCAAGCCCTCGAAGCTCTCCGACCTCGAGTGGGGCCAGATGACGCGCCACCCTTCGGAGGGCGCCCTGATGCTCCTCGACTATGACGGACTGCCGCCCAGCGTCCCGCTCGTGGCCTTCGAGCATCACATCGGCTGCAACTACAACGGCTACCCGAAGGTGAAGCAGAGCCGGGAGCTGTCACTCCCCAGCCTGATCGTCTCACTGGCCGACGTCTACGATGCGCTGACCACGCACCGGCCCTATCGGCCGCCGATGCTCCCGGAGCAGGCGCTTGCGGAGATCGCGCAGATGGCGACCTCGCACCTGGACCCGGGCCTG
>VGFB01000002.1 GCA_016869015.1 Armatimonadota bacterium | reverse complement strand
AGCTTCTTGCCCATGATGAACCCCGGCGAGAAGCGGCAGACCTGGCCGATCATGAACCGGGCGTCGCTGGCGTCCGCCGCCTCAACGACCGCGCGGCACTCGTCGAGGGACGGCACCATCGGCTTCTCGCACAGGACGTGCTTCCCCGCGTGCAGGGCCGCGACGGACTGCTCGGCGTGAGCGAAGTCGGGGCTTGACACGACCACGGCATCGACATCGTCGCGCGCGATGACCTCGTCGTGATGTGCGGCGGCGAAGGGGATCCGCAGGTCGCTCGCGACCTGACGGACACGGTCCTCGTCGGGGTCGCAGATCGCGGTGACCTCGACGTCCTCAATGGCGCGGAGGGCGTAGACATGGGCTCGGGCCATCGACCCGGCGCCGATCAGGCCGATGCAAAGCGGCTGGTTGGCTGACATGAGGTGAGACCTCCCTCGAATCGCGGAGCCACGGCAAGGCGGGAGGTTCGACGACGAGGCGGGAGGTCCTCTGCGGAGGAGTCACCAGGCGGGAGCCTCGATCGGCGACCGGGCCGGACGGCTACGCGAACCACACGAGGTACCGCCGGGCGGCGTCTTCGCTGACCATGCCGACGAGGCTCCAGAGGGCGCCGGCGACGATGAAGTGGCCCACTGCGAGGCCGAGGAAGATTGGGGCTGCCGTGCGGTAGAGCCGCGCGCCGCCGAGGCGCAGAATGAGGACCTTGGCAAACCAGGCCACAGACAGCGCGAACCAGGTGTGCTAGCCAAAGGCGGCGGCGAGGGCAACCCCGCCGAGGAGAACGAGGGCGGTCAGCGCCGGGACCGAGGGCGTTCCCTCGGCGACCCGACAGGTGTAGCTGATGAGGGAGACCTGTCGGACCCACAAGGCGCCCACGACCAGGAACAGCATCGCGAGCAGGATGCTGCGGACCGAGAGGCCGGACTGGCGAGGCTCCGGGGAGGATTCCATGGGCCGGCGGGACGGTTCGTGAGGGAGGAGGAGGCCTCTGGGAGGGTTGACAGGGCCTCGTGTGCGGCATAATCTGAGTGGCTAGGCGCGGAGAAGGGAGTGAGCCATCGCTGCCTCCTCGGTTTGAGCGCATCTTCGCATCCCGACACGCCAAGGAGCACATGGCGGACGACCATGGCGTGGAGTACGAAGAGGCCGTGGAAGCGTTGCGCTCGGCTCCGCACCTCGAGCAGGCAACGAGTGGCCCATCGGGCCAACGTCGCTATCGGGCCTGCGGTCTGACATCCGGTGGCAGACGACTGGAAGTGATCGTCGCCCGCGACCAGGGCGGATGGATGCGGATCATCACGGCCTTCGAGCCGCGCGGCCAGAAGCAAAGGAGACGTCACCGCCGGCGGTGACGGGCGGGGCCATGGAACAACAGGCGAGACGGCTGCTTCCGGTCTTCCGGAGTGAGGCAGAGGAGATCGAGTTCTGGGACACCCACGACCCAGATGAGTATTTCGGGGGCCCCGAGGTCAGTCTCGCTTCGCTCATGGAGTCGGAGCAGTCGGATCTGCTCGTGAACGTCCGCCTGGAAGCCGGGCCAGGGGCGTCCCCTGAGTGGGCACCAGTGGCCGTGCACTTCACGGTCGGTCCGCTCCCTCACGAGGCGGGCTACGATCCGGTTCCGTTGTTCGGCGAGGTACTTCGGGGGTTGGACGGCTATGGTCTGGAGTACCGTCGAGCAGTCTTCCACTGCGGCGCCTCCGGAAGTCTGCCGCCCGAGCTTACCGTCGGCCTGATCGTGGCGAGCCGCGCGGAGGCCGAGGGCATCGCCAGCAGCCTGCAGGCGCGTCTCTCAGACGGGGGGCACCGCCGCGCGAAGGGCGGCCTGAAAGGGCGGGCCAAGGAACTCGCCGACCGGGTCGGAAGCTGGCTGGCGGCGCGACACGCGCGCTTGATCAGCGAGGAGGAAGCCCAGTCGCTGCTGCACCCTTAGGGCCCCGCCTGGCTCTGTACTCTGCCCTTCCCCGCTCGACACCTGCCGCTGCTATGGGAGCGCCGTTTTGCCCGGCAAACCTCGGTCTCGTCCACGCAAGCCCACCAAGGCAGGCGGCGACCCGCCACCGGCGGCGGGTTCTCTGGAGTACCCGACGACGGAGCTCGGCGGGGTGGAGTCGCTATTCACGCCGGAGGGGATTGAGCGACTGAACGCCCTGAAGGCACCGGAACGGCCACGCGCAAAGCGCCCCGCTGACAGCTCTACGGCTGGGCATCCTCGATGATCTGAGCGATCCCCACGGCGTCCAGCAGGATGGTCGTAGTGCGAGACTCCTGGACTGTCTCGATGACCAGCTCGAACTCGCCGTCCCTCGGCGCAGCGAAGACGGCGCTCTCGACGCGGTAGAAGGGCACGTCGAAGGCGTCCTTCTTCGCGATGGGCGTCACGTCATGTGCCGAGACGACCAGTTCCCCGCCGAGGGTGACCTGGACGCGCGGCCATTGGGTGCCCTGGCGCTGAAGGCGGGTGTTCTCGCGGAGGAACACCATGTAGCGTCCGCCCCGCTCAAACCCTGACACGACCTGGCTGAGCCGACCCGGCCCCTGGATGAACGCGAGTTGCCTGCCCTCCGGTACGGCGCCGTTGTCGTGGAAGGGCGAATCGGGCCCTTTCTGCGCCTGGGGGTCCTTCCAGAGGGGGTTCACGCCGGCGTTGCCCGTGTACGTCCAGCCGGTGATCGCCTTCCCGTTGGCCGCGGCAGTGCCGGGCCAGGCCGTGTACCGGTCGGCCTCGAAGCTCGGGTTCTGTACGACGGGCGCTGCTGCCGCGAGCGTAGGCAGCAGGCATGCCAGGAGCGGTGCCATCCTGATCCCCCCTATCCCGGCGCGGGTGCCGGGTCGAGGCGGCTCGTCCAGTCGCGCAGGAGTCTCCGATGGTCCTCGATGGTTCCTGCGAGGCGCGCGTCGCCGGCGAGGTTGGTCATCTCCCACGGGTCCTGCTGCATGTCGAAGAGCTGCACCTGCGGTTCGTTGGCGTAGGTGACGAGCTTGTACTGGGGCGTGCGGACGATCTTCCCCTCCGCCTTCCAGTCGCAGACGAGGTGATCGCGCCACTCGGGTGTGCGGCCCTCCAGGAGCGGGCGGAGGCTCAGGCCGCGGGCGTTGGGCGGCGGCTCGATTCCGGCGTAGTCGCAGAACGTGCTCGTTACGTCCAGCCCCGAGACCAGGTGCGTGCGATCGATGAGGCCGGGCCGGACGCGGGAGGGACACGTGCAGAGCATCGGCACCTTCATCGACTCATCGTAAGGATGCCACTTCTGCACGTTGCTGTGCCGACCGGCGCCCTCGCCGTGGTCGGCGGTGAAGACGACGACCGTGTCATCCGCAAGGTCCGTCTGCTCCAGCGCATCGAGCAGCCGACCCACGTCACTGTCGAGCATCTCAACCATGCGGTAGTAACAGTAGAGGTAGTACCGCCAGCGAAGGTCGGTGTCGAAGTTCGGGTAGCCGGTGCCGACCTGCGGCGGACCGTCCGGGAAGCTCTTGTGATTGGGCGGAAGCGCCGGGAGTTCATCCACGAGGGCCGGGAAGGGCATCTCGCCAGGCACGAGCGTCTCCGGACCGATCATCCAGTAGCAGATGTCGTGAGGCTGCATGAAGGAGGCGACGAGCAGAAACGGCTCGTCCCGCTTCCGTCCGCGGTTGCGGAGGTATGCCTCGCAGGTGCGCGAGACCCAGGCGTCGTCGAGCGCGCCCTGGCCGCTGCCCGTGGGGAGGGCGCGGAAGCCTGGCATGCCGGCGTAGGCATAGCCCTGCGGGAGGTGCCACTTGCCGCAGTAGACGGTCTCGTAGCCGGCCCGATCGCGCAGCCACTCGCCGAGGTTCGGCATCCCCGGGCGGATGGGGAGATCGTTGTGGACGACCCCGGTCTCGACCGGCATGCGCCCGGTGACGAGGCTGCTTCTGGCGGGCGAGCACACGGGGCTGGTGCTGTGAGACTCCATGAAGGTGACGCCGCGCTGAGCGAGGCGGTCGAGATTCGGGGTCCGCACATGCGGGTTGCCGAGATGCGACATCGCGTCCAGGTTCATCTGGTCGCAGAGGACGAGGAGGAAGTTGGGGCGCGGCTCCGCCGCGCGAGCCAGGCGAGCTCCCGACGCGAGGGCTGCGGTGGCGCCAGCTGCCGAGGCGGAGGCCCGAAGGAAGGAGCGACGGTCGAGGGTGTCGCGCTTCACGGTTGCGCCTCCAGGTTGAGGACGTAGCCGATCAGGCCCGAGAGCACGAAGAGCAGCCTCCCGCGTTCGTCGACCCAGTACACGATCGGCACGAGGCCGCGACCCGTCTGGTCGTAGGCCCGGAGACGTGTGACGGTGGCGCCTTCGCGCGCGGACACCGGACGATAGACGGCGCCGCGCTCGAGCGTCCGTTTCTCCTCGCGCCAGATGCGCTTGCCCCCCAACTCGATCGTGGGAGCGCTGCGGAAGGCCAGCCGCTGGCCCGGCTTCATCTGCTGGTTGAGTCGGTCGACCAAGGTGAACGCGAGCGGCTCGAGGGCCTCACCCGGCAGACGCTGCACCGCGTCGAAGAGTGACCAGTCGACGGTGAAGAGCTCCGGGAGCGGTGTCTGCACGACTGTCCCGCCCACCTTCACGCGCAGTGCCCTCTCCCCCACCTCGCCCGTCTCGCTCAGGCGCGTGTCCTCAATGGCTGCGTCCTGCGGGTCGTGGACCGCGGTCTGGGCCTGCCAGCGGATCGGCGTGGCGAGGGTATCCGTCCGGCACTCGAAGCTCATCTCAGCCCGCAGGACGCCGCCCGCCGCGCCCTTCCGGAACCCCACGTCAAGCCGGGCCCGCCGCGCCTCCAGGGGCGTGCGCTCGATCCGCACGACCCCGATCTTGCGGCTGCCCTGGGAGCACTCCCACACATCGTAGGCGTTCACCCAGGCGCCCTGCGGGTCGAAGGCCTCGGTGGGCGGCTGGAATCCCTCGAGGGCACGCTCGAAGTGCGCCAGGGGGAAGCAGTCGGCCATCGGGGTCGTCACTTCGGGCATGGCAGCCTCCAGAGGGACGGTCGTGCTTCCCGCGGCGCGACGTCGCCTCAGGCGTCGTCCCCGTTTCCCCCAAGGCGTTCTGCGAGCGCTGGTAGGCCCAGGAATGTCACCCTGAGGTCATCATCGGTCCGGGTGAAGGCGCGCCCCATGTCGTGAGCCACGATCCAGTTCTCCCCCTGCGGATGGCGGCTCCGGAAGGAGCGGAGGTTGCGCAGGTCGACCGCGGCGACCGACCACTTGCATTCGAGCGCGAGAGGCGGCTTGCCTTTCCTGAGAAGCACGAAGTCCACCTCGTGACCGTGCTTGTCCCTCCAGTAGTGGATGGCGCGCTTGGGCAGCAGGGCGTGAAGCTCGTTGAGAACGTACTCCTCCCATAGCCGGCCCAGGTCCTCCGGGCGCAGAGCCAACCAGCCACGCACGTGGCAGACGAAGCCCGTATCGAAGCCGTAGACCTTGGGCGCGGAGACGATTTCCGCCGCAAGCCGGGTCGAGTAGGGGCGCACGACACGCGCGACGTGCGTCGCCTCGGCGAGGCCGAGGTAGTTGGTGATGGTCGGCCGGCTGACCTCGCAGTGACTGGCGTACTTGGTGGCCTCGAACATGCTCCCGCTGTTCGCGAGAAGAAGCTCCACGAAGCGGAGGAACGAGCCGCGCCGCTCCACCCTGAAAAGCTCCTGTACGTCACGCGCCCAGTACGATTCCAGCCACTCCTGGAAGTCGGCCCCTCGCGGGGCCCCCTGGAGGAAGTACGGGGGCAGGCCGCCCAGCAACAGCCGCTGACCCAAGTCCGCTCCGCCGAAGGCCTCGTGGTCTGCGTCGATCATCGGCGTCAGCCAGACCTCGGTCTTACGCCCCGTTAGACCGTCCCGGAACTTGGCCGACGCCTGGAGCGTGGATGAGCCGGTGGCGATGACGCGGATCTCGGGGAAATGGTCGGCCGCGACCTTCAGGAGCTCGGTCGGGTTCGGGAGGCGGTGGATCTCATCCAACACGACGCGTCGGTCCCGCAGGCCTTCGAGGAACCCCTCCGGGTCCTGCATCTGTCGCCGGGCGCGCGGCAGGTCGCAGTCGAAGTACTCCAGAGGAGAGGTGTCCGGCTCTCCGGCGAGGCTCTGACACAAGCAAGTCTTCCCGACCCGGCGCACGCCGGACAGCCAGACAACTGACCGGTGCTTCCAAGCGCTCTGCACTCTGTCTATCCAGAACTCTCTCCGTACCATATGCAACCTGGTATAGCATATAGTTGAACCAAACGCAATCCGACTTTGCATCTGGTACGGCTGTAGGAGGCCGAGAGAACTCGCCGGTCGGGAGCATTCCTCGGTGGAGCGGGGTGTTCTGAAGAGGGGGCGGCCGCACGCGCTCCAGGGGAGTCCGATGAAGCGAGCGACGATGGCATTGGCCCTGGCCCTGGTGGCGGGCCTGGCACTTGCCCTGCTGCACCGCAGCCGGCCGGAACGGGCCGACGCCTCGCTCACCGTGTACTGCGCGGCCGGTCTTCGGAAGCCCGTCGAGGCTGTTGCGGAGGCGTACCGGCGGGAGTACGGCACGGAGGTGCGCCTGCAGTACGGCGGCAGTGGCGCGCTGTTGGGGACGCTGCGGGTGTCGGGTCAGGGCGACCTGTACCTCGCGGCCGATGACGGTACGCTAGCGGATGCCCGACGGCTTGGGCTGGCGCACGAGGCGGTGCCCATGGCGAGGCAGCACCCGGTGATCGCCGTGCAACGCGGCAACCCGAAGGGCATTCGCAGCCTAGCCGACCTGCTGCGGGATGACGTGCGCGTGGCCCTGACGAATCCCGAGACCGCCAGCAACGGCCGCATCGTGCGCGCGGCGCTAGGCGCGCGGTGGGACCGGCTGGCAGCCCATGCGGGCGTGACCAAGCCAACCGTCACCGAGGTCGCGCAGGATGTGACCCTCAACGCCGTCGACGCCGCGATCGTGTGGGACTCGACCGTCTCGCAGTTTGAGGGCCTGGAAGCGGTCGAGGCGCCGGAACTCCGCGACCACCAGGAGAACGCCAGCGCCGCAGTGCTCGAGGCGTGCGTGCGCCCCGCGGCGGCCCTCCGCTTCGCGCGCTATCTGGCGGCGCCGGAGAAGGGCGGGACCGCGTTCCGGCAGTGCGGCTTCGTGCCGGTCGAGGGTGATGCCTGGGTCGAGCGGCCGGAGCTGGTGCTCTACAGCGGGGGGGTCAACCGGCTGGCGATCGAGCCGCTGTTGGCGAGCTTCCAGGAACGAGAGGGCGTCAACGTCACTACGGTCTTCAACGGGTGTGGCATCCTGTGCGCCTCGATCCAGACGATGGCGGACGCGGGCAGCAGCAAGGTGCCGGACGCCTACTATGCCTGTGATGTGTGCTTTCTGCCGCCCGTGGCGTTGTTCTTCAGAGAGGCCTTCGTGCTGACTGAGACGGACATTGTGATGGTTGTGCCGCCGGGCAACCCGCGAGGGATCAGGGCCCTGCGTGACCTCGTCGCGCCGGGCCTGCGGCTGGGGCTCTGCAATGCGGAGCAGTCCACGCTGGGGCACATGACGCAGGGGCTGCTGCGCGCCGAGGGGTTGGCGGAGGCGGTGGGGAAGAACGTCAGCGTGGAGGTACCCACGGCCGACTTCCTGATCAACCAGATGCGCGCCGGGGCGCTGGACGCGGCGATCGTGTACCGGGTGAACGCCACCCCGGTGGAGCAGTACCTGCAGATCGTGCCCATCGACCACCCGGGTGCCGAGGCGAGGCAGCCGTTCTCCATTCGGCCTACCTCGCAGCGCCGGCAGCTCGCGGGACGACTGCTCCGCTACTTCCGCGAGCACAGTGCGCGCTTCGAGGAGGCCGGGTTCCGCTGGCGAGGGGAGACCGAGGCGATCCGCAGCGATGAGATCGACCTTCCGCCGTGGCTGAGCCGTCCGGGCTCCGCGGCGTCCCGAACACCGACGAAGGGATGAGCGATGTCGACGTCGGCTGGGGGGCCCCCGTACGGTCGGCGCAGGAGGCGTCTCTCCGGCCTGTGGTTGGGGCTCGCGCTGGTCACCGCCGCGTACCTGGCGCTCGTGCTGGGCATGCTGGCCGCGACGGCGACTCACAGCCCTCCGGGGCGCCTGTTCGAGGCTCTGGCTTCCCGCGAGATCCGCCATGCCATTCAGTTGACCCTCATCACCTCGACGCTCAGCGCCCTCCTGTCGTTGGGGTTCGCGGTGCCGATCGGCTACCTGCTCGCCCGGGGGGAGTTCCGCGGCAAGCCGATCCTGGACGCGGCCCTCGACATCCCCATCGTCCTCCCGCCGATGGTGGTGGGGCTCTGTCTGCTGATCCTCTTCCAGACGCCGCTCGGGCAGCTCATCGAGCGCGCCGTCCCGTTCACCTACACCGTCTACGGCATCGTCCTGGCGCAGTTCATCATCGCGGCGGCCTTCGCCATCCGGACGATGCGCGCCACCTTCGATCACCTGTCGCCGCGCCCGGAAGACGTGGCGCTGACCCTCGGCGCCTCGCGGGCCCGGGCCATCTGGTCGGTCACGCTGCCGGCGGCCTACCGCGGGATGCTGGCGGCGGCCGGGGTGGCCTGGGCCCGGAGCTTCGGGGAGTTTGGGCCGATCCTCGTGTTCGCCGGGGCGACGCGCATGAGGACGGAGGTGCTGCCGACGAGTGTGTGGCTGGAGTTGAGCGTGGGGAATCTCGAGGCGGCGGTGGCGGTGAGTCTGGTGATGGTGACGGCGGCGATGCTGGTGCTGACGACCATCCGCGCGGCGGGTGAGCGCGCATGATCCGCGTCGAGGGCGTGCGCTACCGCGCGGGGAGGTTCGGGCTGGACGACGTGTCCTTTGCGGTGGGTGCCGGTTCGTACGGCGTGCTGATGGGCGCGACCGGCTGTGGGAAGACGACCTTGCTGGAGATCATCTGCGGCCTCCGGGAAGTCGAGGCGGGGGTCGTGATGGTGGGAGAGCAGGATGTGACCGGGGAGCCCCCCGGCCGGCGAGGGGTGGGCTACGTGCCCCAAGACGGGGCGCTCTTCCCCGCCATGCGCGTTCGGGAGCAGATCGCCTTTGCGCTGCGCTTGCGGCGCTGGGCGAGCGCCGACATTGAGGCGCGGGTCGGCGAGCTTGCCGGTCAGCTTCAGATCGCTCACCTCCTCGACCGTAAGCCCGCGGGCCTCTCCGGCGGGGAAGGCCAGCGGGTGGCCCTGGCGCGGGCGCTGGCGGCCCGGCCCGCCGTGCTGCTTCTGGACGAGCCGCTGTCCGCCCTGGACGACACCACGCGCGAGCAGACCGCCGTGCTGCTGAAGGAGACGCAGCGCGCGCAAGGCGTCACCGCCCTGCACGTGACACACAGTCTGCGCGAGGCCGGGCAGTTGGCCGACGTCCTGCTGCAGATGGAGGCCGGACAGGTGCGGTCGGCCGCCCCCGTGTGATCCCGAGGGGCCGCCTGCGCGGCCCACGCGCTGCCGGCCTCAACCGAGGAGGGTCTCTTGATGGCCGTTGCCGCTGAGACCGTTCGGCCCGCGGCCGAGATCATCTGTCGCCTGCCCGACACCGAGCGCGTGCTCGATCTGCGCCGACGGGTACGCGATGCCATGGAAGTTCCGCCGGTCGGCTGGGAGTGCCCGCCTCGCATCGATGAGCGCTTCATGTGTGAGCCGCTGATCGTACGGAAGGCGCGGGCGGTTGCGCTGAAGCTCTCTGCGATACCGACGGGCCTGTGGGAGGGGCAGCTGATCGCCGGCTCGATGACGCTCGAGATGCCGCGCCTCCACGCCGAGTGGGGCTTCCCCGACTACGTCACCGAGGGTGAACGCGAGGCGGCGGCGGAGCGGGGCCTGAGCATCCACTCCGTCTTTGGCCACATCGTGCCGGACTACCCGAAGCTCCTGGCGAAGGGGTTGCGCGGCATTCAGGCCGAAGCCGAGGGCCAGCGGGCGCAGGCCGAATCCCCGGACGAGACTGCCTTCCTGGACGCTGTCGGCATTGCGCTGCAGGCGGTGGTGGACTTCGCGGAGCGCGTGGCGGCGGAGTGCGAGACGCGAGGGCTTCCGCAGATGGCCGAGGACCTCCGCCAAGTTCCGGCCGGGCCGGCCCGGAGCTTCCGGCAGGCGCTGCAGTCGGTGTGGCTGCTGCACATGGTCTTCCATTCGACGATGGACGGCAACGCCCTGGGTCGCCTGGACCAGTACGCGTGGCCCTACCTGCAGGCCGACCTTGGGGCCGGACGGCTTGGCCCGGCGGACGCCCTCGAGCTGGTTTCGTGCTTCTGCCTGAAGTTCAACGAGCGCGCCAAGACGACGGACGAGCAGCGCCCGGAGGCGCGTGAACCGGAGCCGACCGATCCCTCCCGGCGCACTCGGCACTACACCTCCTCCCAGCTTGGCACGCGGCGCGACAGCCTCGACGCGACGAATCACTGGCTGCAGAACCTCATCGTGGGCGGGCTGACGCCCGATGGCGAGGACGGCACGAACCCTCTCTCCCACCTCCTGCTCGAAGCCTACCGGCGGAACCGGATGACCAACCCGCTCCTCTCGGTTCGGGTTCACGCCGGCTCGCCTGGGCCTCTGCTGCGCCATGCGTGCGAGGTGCTGCGGGATGGGGGGGGGATGCCGGCGCTCTTCAACGATGAGGCTCTGGCGCCGGCGCTCGAGCGGTTGGGCATCCCCCTCGAGGACGCGCGCGACTACACCAACGACGGGTGCTGGGAGGTCATCATCCCCGGGCGGACCGACTTCCGTTTCCAGCGCCTCAGCCTCATGCTCTGCGTCGAGTGGGCCCTCAATCAAGGGCGGTCGCGGCTGGACGGCAGCCTCGGCGGCGAGGAGACCGGCGACCCTCGCGCGTTCCGGAGCTACGAGGAGGCCTGGCAGGCCTTCCTGACCCAACTCGACGCGATGGTGGGGCGCGTCGTGAGGCATGTGGTCGAGTCCGTCAACGACCGCTCGACCATCGCGCCGGTTCCGTTGCTGAGCGCCCTGATCGATGGCTCGATCGCCTCTCGACGCGACATGACAGCGGGCGGGGCCAGGTACCGTACCTTCGGGATGCTCGCGGAAGGCGCCGCGCATGCCATCGACTCACTGGCGGCCATCCGGCGGGTCGTCTTCGGGGAGCAGCGGGCGTCGATGAGGGAGCTGTGCGAGGCGCTGGATGCCGACTTCGAGGGCCACGAGACTTTGCGTCGTGCCCTGCTGGACGCGCCGAAGTACGGCAACGACGACGAGGGCGCCGATGAGGTGGGGCGCGCCGTGCTGGAGGCCTTCACCGCCACCGTCGAGCGCCATGCGGGCGCGCACGAGACGGCGGTACGGTTCCCCTGCGGCGTCGGGACATTCAGCTGGTACATCGGGATCGGGGAGGGTCTGGGCGCGTCGCCCGACGGTCGGCGGGCCCGCGAGCCCGTCTCGTCCAACTTCTCTCCGGCCCTGGGTCGCGACATGGAGGGCCTGCCCGCCGCCCTCCTGTCCTACGGGGGCATGGGCCACGAGCGCCTCCCGGCGGGCGGACCGCTTGATCTGCGGTTGGCGCGGCGACTGGTGGAGGGCGAGGAGGGTCTCGACCGCATGGTGGCGCTGGTTCGGGGGTTCGTCGAGACGGGCGGGTCGATGCTGACCCTCACCGTGGCCGACAGCGAGGAACTGCGCGCGGCTCAACACGATCCCGACCGCTACCGCTCCCTCCGCGTGCGCATGGGGGGCTGGTGCGCCTACTTCACCATGCTGAGCCGCGAGCAGCAGGAGCATCACATCCGGCGGCAGGAGGGCCGGGTGTGAGCGACCCGCGCGGTCTGGTCTTCGACTTCGACAGCTTCGCCGTGCATGACGGGCCGGGCATCCGCCTGGCGGTATACCTGAAGGGTTGCCCCCTGCGTTGCGCCTGGTGTCACAGCCCCGAATCGCAGGAGGATCGGCCGGAGCTGGTGTTTCTGGCCGACCGCTGCCGCCTCTGCGGGGCGTGCGTCGAGGCTTGCGGTGAAGGGGTGCACGGGATTGCCGAGGGGCACTGCCTCGAGCGGGAACGGTGCCGGACCTGCGGACGCTGCACGGCGGTCTGCCTCATCGAGGCCGTGCAAGTTCGGGGCTTCAAGGTCGCGGCGAGCGAGGTGTTGGCCCGGGCAGAGCGGCTGAAGCCGTTCTTCCGTCACTCCGGTGGAGGCGTGACCCTCACGGGCGGCGAGGTGACGCGACAACCGGAGTTTGCTCGTCACGTCCTGGCCGGCTGCCGGGTGCGGGGCATTCACACGGCCATCGAGACTTGCGGGGCCTGCTCCTGGGAGAGTCTCGCTCCCCTCGCGGAACAGGCCGACCTCATCCTGTACGATCTCAAGCTCATCGATTGCGACGAGCACCGCCGTTGGACCGGCCGCCCCAACACCTTGATCCTGGACAACGCTCGGCGGCTGGCGGGGCGGGAGGTCCAGGTGCGCACCCCGCTGATTCCCGGAGTAACCGACACCGATCGGAACCTCGCCGCTGTCTTCCGGTTCATGGCTGAAGCCGGCCTTCGCCGAGTCGCACTCCTGCCGTTCAACGTCTCCTACGCGGCCAGGCACGAGTGGATCGGCCGCCCGGCTCCCGCCTTCGGGGAGCCGCCCGGCCCCGAGCGGCTGCGGGCCGTCTTGGAGCTCGCGGCGACCTTTGGGCTCCAGGCCTCCATTGGCTGACGGCTCCGTTGTTCAGGGATGCTGTCCGGCCCTCCGGAAGGCGCCGCGCACGTTCGGCCGCGTCAGCAGGACCAGGAGGATGGTCATCACTGCGAGGCCGATCAGCACCCCGATCCCGACGCCGACGTACATGAACGGCAACATGAAAGACAAGTCCGGCGCGCCCTGGGGCATGGGGGGCATTGACGCCGAGAGAAGCGTGCCCATCTGGGGCAGCATCACGCAGGCGTTGATGACCTGGCTGAGCATCGCGAACACGATCAGGCCGATGGTCAGGCCCCACGCCCACGGGCGAAGCCGCAGCAAGCCGACGCCCGCCACGATGTAGAGCACCGATAGCACGGTCCCCAGCGGGAAGCTCACGAGCGTGTAGACGCGGAACGTCTCGTTGGCCCAGAGCGCCGGGCCAGCCGGACCGGCCGCCTTCCATCCCGTCGCCATGTACAGGATGCTCAACGGGAGCGACAGGAGGCCCAACGCGCCCATTGCGATGGCCAAGACGGCGATGGCGGTCAGGGTCGACGGACGGCCGGACTGCGGCGGAGCTTGCGTTGCCTGGCCGGCGTAGGCCATCGCTCACCACTCCCCGATCACGCGGTACTCCCCCACCCACAGGCTCGGGCCGGGGCTGCTGATCCCGAGGCTCGCCCCAATCGGCGCGCCGAGGCTGTAGGGGAAGCTGCCCGACAGCCCCACGCCGCAGCCCAGTCCGCGCACGTTCACGTCGGTCCCGAACCCGGCGTACGGGCCGGTGTAGTCCTCGGGCTTGTGCACGTGCTTGGTGAGCATCAGCTCGACGCCCTGCCCGGCCGTCGGCCAGCTCACCCCCGAGACGAAGAAGATGACCCGCTGCTTCGCGGCGCGAATGTACTGGAACTCCAGCCGCAGGTACACGGGCGGCGAGCAGCTCCAGAGCCCGACACCGATCATGTCCCAGAGGGGCGCGAGACGGTCGTCCAGCAGGCCGATCGCCCTGGCTACGGCTTCCCGTTCCGACCGGCCAAGCTCCATTCGCGATCACGCTCGCTTTCCACGTTCAACGGCCGCACTCGGGCGCTGCAAGGGCTTTGCCACTGTGACTTGCGTCCATTCACTACCGCTGATCGGGGGACCTTGCCGCCACGCCGAAGGGGCGGCAAACCTCCTCTCATACCACACTCTGTCCGACGGCCCAGGGCCCCAGCGCTCCGGCGCGCGAGGCCTCGGAAGTTGTTGCCAAAGCCTTACATGCCGAGGTCCCTTGTTTGCAGCCGGCGGAACCGGCGGTGTGGCAAGAACGCGGGACACGGCTGCCGCTGTCGTGGAATGTCGGCGGATCGGAGTTCGAACATGCGTAGCTACAGGCGAAGCATGCGGCGGTCCTCTGTGTCTCGCAGGGGTCTGACGCTGATCGAGTTGATGGTGACCGTCTCGTTGCTTGCCATCGGCCTGGTCGGCGTGTCCTCGATGTTCATCGTCGGCTACCGGACCCAGCTACATGCTCACTATGCCTCGGTGGGCGCCGACCTGGCCGCCAAGAAGATCGAGCGCATGCGGGCCGCCGGCTTCAACGGCATCGACTCGACCCAGTTCCCGCCGTCGTTCGCGGTCACCGAGCTTCCGGGCGGTCAGGGCTCTCTGACCTTCCAGCCTTTCCCGGGCGCGTCGAGCCAGAATCAGCTCCTGGTAACAGTGGCCGTGGCGTGGGCCGGTGGGCGAGGTGTGGCGGGCCGGGTCGAGCTGAACTCGATCATCTCAAACCACGGCTGACCGGGCTCTGACCTGATCGATCGCCTCTGAAAGGTGGAGGACAGTGAAGTCATCCGGACGCCCCAGACGCGGTAACCGAGGGTTCACGCTGATTGAGGCGCTCACGACCGCCACGGTCCTGGGCATTCTCAGCGTGGGCGTCACGATGCTGTATACGGCCTCGTTGCGCATGTACACCCAGGGCCAGCGCGAGGCCACCAGCCGCGATAAGGCCTCGTTGGCGTTGGAACGGATCCTCCCGGAGGTTCGGGAGGCTTACAACGTTGACTATCCGGGGCCCAACCTGATTGTCTTCACGCTCCCCAAGATCGGCACGGACGGGCACTACGCGGTCGATCCGGCCACCCAGGCCCTTGTGGCGGGGAAGCAGGTCTGCATCTACCAGGCCGATAGCGCCGGTCAGTTCTGGTCCGCGCGGCGGTATGTGTGGCGGATGGATCGCGCAACCGCGACCGCCCCTTGGGAAAACCGCAAGCTCATCGTGGACGACGTGGACGACCTGTCGTTCACCTACGCGCCATCCGTCGACATGCTGGAGCTGGTGCAGGTGGCCATCACCGTCGGCCAGGGCGCCTACCCCAGCTACTTCGACCGCACCGAGGTGGGCGAGGTCTTTCTTCGCAACCACTAGTCGCGCACGTGCCGTCAGCGGCCACGAGGAGGCCTGGACACCATGCGATACCCGACACGACCGACTCCCGGTTCCGCGGGGACATCTCTCCGCCGCGCCCTGCGCTCTCGGGCCGGCATCTCGTTCATGTACGGCGTGCTTGCTCTGGGGGCCTTGTTGGTGCTGGGGCTCATCTTCCTGCAGTGCGGCCTGAACTCGGCCAAGTGGTCCTACAGCCACTACCGCGACCTGCAGGCCATGTCGCTGGCCGAAGCCGCCATCGACCGCGCCAACTGGATGATGCAGGCCAGCGCCGATGGCGAGAGCAACATCAACTCCCAGCTGGCCGTCACGGCCGCGCAGGCGGCCTCCGGGGTCGTCCGCACCTTCAACTCCCCCGCGTGGACCATGCCCAGCGGCGCGTACAGCTTCGTCGCCAAGGCCCCCCACAAGGGCGTGGCCGGCACCGTTGAGATCCGCGGCCTGGGGATCGCCAAGAACGGCAACCGTGAGGAACTCATGGTGGTCGTGCGGCCCGAGACGACCGACCCCGACGACATCACGGGTGTGCCCGCGGCCTGCTTCCGCTACGCGATGTTCTCGGACCACAACTTCACCGTCAGCGGCAACCCGAGTGTTCTGTCGCACAACGAGCTCGGCGGCGCCGGCATCTACGCCAACGGGAACATCAACTTCAACGGCGCCTCCTCGGTCATCCACGGGCCGATCTCAGCCACCGGGACGATCTCCGGCACCACGACCCAGGTCCCGGCCGACGCGGGGCGCTACCAGCATGTGGACCGGGTCCCCATGCCGGAGGTGAACGTCGCCTGGTACCGGTCCCACGCCGATCTGGTCTACGTCGGCAACAAGGTCAAGTTCAACTCCGGCCACGACGCTTCCATCGGCACCTATGCCGACCCCAAGATCATCTTCGTGGACGGCAGCGCCGAGATCAGCGGGCAGTTCAAGGGCGTCGGGACGATGTTCGCTACGAGGGGCATCAAGGTCACCGGCAACTGCACCTACGCCGACCCCGACAGCAGTTGGGCCTTTGTGACCACCGGCGCCTTCACGGTCGCCGGTACAGCCCAGATCCACGGGCTGGTCTACGCGCACAACGCCACCGGCACTGCGGAGTTCATCGGCCACGGGACGCCCAACATCTTCGGCGGGGTCGTCGCCGACTTGATCACGCTCACCGGCAGCTACACCACGGAATGGGACGGCCAGGCGGCGAAGATCGAAGCCCTGCCGGGCACGACTTATCCCTCGGGGCCGCCCGTTATCGAAACCGTCCTGTGGGAGCGCATCTGATGACGAAGCCCAACTCCTCCCTCATCAAACGCACGAGGCGTACCGCGGCACCCGCCGAAGCCCCCTCTGCCGCTGAGCGTCTGCGGAAGCTGGTGCCGGCGCTGCTCCTGGTGGCGGTCGCGGCGACCGCCTTCGGCATGGTGGCGGTTGATCGGCGGGCACTGAGCCCCGCCGGCGAAGAGGCCAAGGCCCAGTCGGTAACCGTTCGCCGGGACCTGCCGGCGGGCGTGACTGAAGATCAGGTGCCGAAGTGGATCCCCATTCGCCAACCGAGCGGCCGCACGGAGCTCGTCCCGTGGACCAGTGTGGATGGTGACACGGCTCGCGACCCGAACGCCATCGAGAGGGTCATGGCGGTCGGCGAGGCGCCGGCTGAAAGCGCATCGCATGACGCGGAGGCCGTCGCAGAGGCTGCGGAGCCCTCCCCGGAGACGGACCGCGGCGGGCTATTCACGCGCGTCCGAGCTCGCCTGCTTGGTGTAGAACCCAGTGCGGATGCGCCAGGTGGTACGGAGAAGGTCGCGGAGGACGTCCAGAGCGGCGGGAGCGAGGCGGAGAGTGCTGCCCTCGCCGTGGACCCAGGTGACAGGCGTCTCGATGATCCGGCACCCGAGACAGCGGGCGATCGCTAGAACCTCGACATCAAAGCCGAAACCCCGCACGGTGACCCGCTCGAAGACGCGGCGAGTGGTCGCCGTGCGGAATAGCTTAAACCCGCACTGAGTATCCCTCAGCCCCGGCAACAGCAGCGCCCGGATCAGCAGATTCCCCAGGCGGCTCACCAGAATCCTCTGCCACGGTTGACGGCGGAGGATCCGGCTGTCCCTGTGGTAGCGCGTGCCGATGACTACGTCCGCCTGCTGCGTCTCCCCCGCCTCCAGCAGCGTCAGCGCCTCCCCGATCGGCACGGCCTCATCCACATCGGAGAACAGCGCCCACTCCCCGCGCGCTGCGAGCAGGCCGGTCCGCACGGCCATGCCCTTCCCCTGGTTCTGCTCGTGGGCAATGAGCCGGAGCTGCGGGAGTTCCGCCGCGCTACGCTCGACGATGGCTCGCGTGTTGTCCGTGCTGCCGTCGTCGACCACGATAAGCTCTGTGGGGAAGTCCAGGTTCGCCAGGAAGCGTCCCGCCGAGCGAATGGCTCTCTCGATCCGCGCCTGTTCGTTGTAGGCCGGCAGGACGACCGATAGGCGGTGCATGAACTCTTCCTGGTGCTGTTTCACTACGGCGACGCTCTGAATGCCTCTCTGCTCAACGTCGCCTTGATGGGCTCAGGCCTCACTCTTGTACGACTCGCGCTCTGTCTCCAGCAACGCGATCGCCGCCGCCCGCACGAGAGGATGGTTTGGCGGTCGGCCGGCCACAATCGGGTTGAGCGCCCTCGCTTGCTGCATGAGACGCTGCTGGTCCTCGGGTGGAAGTGCTTCGAACTGAGCTGTCTGTGCTTCCCAACGCGACCGTTCCTCGGCTTGGGATTCCGCGACCCTCTTCCCCATCCTCGACTCGGCTGTCTCGCGCGGTCCTTGTCCGACAACATGGGGAATCAGCTCCGGTCCGCGCGCGCCGAGGGAGGCCGCGACCGTGCACGCCATTCGTAGTTCATCCGGGGTGTAGCCTTCGGTGTGAAGCGCCGTCAGAACCCGAAGGGTCCTCTCGCACTTTGCGCGGGAGGGCTTGGGGTAACCGATGGTGCCCAGGAAGCTCGCAGCGAGTTCGTTGAGTGCGACAGAGGGAGTGGTTGCGTTCTCTCTTGTCTCGTTCTGTCTTGTGGGGTAAACGGTTTGCCCACGGGGGGGGGAAGTTCCCTTCCCAGGGGTAGGTAAGCTCTCTTTCCCCCGGTGGGTAGATTCCTTTCCTACCCCCTCTTGCTGGTCGCGAGCAGCCATCCGCAGACGATAGCAGTTGATCTCGGCGTCGCCCTCCTCGGTCATGCGCCGGTCGACGATGATCAGTCGCTTCTCCTCGAGAGCGCGAACGGCAGCCCGAATCGTGGGGCGCGAAAGCCCGGTACCGCGATCGATGATGTTCCCGGTCGCACGCTCACGAACACCGCGCTCAAGCTGACTGGTGGAGATGTGATCGCGCTCCTTCTTCCAGCCAAAGGTCTTGCGAATGATGTAGGAGAGGACCTTCCACTCCGCGCCGGAAAGGTAGGGCATCACGTGGTCCAGCAGCTCGTCGGGGAACTGCGTGTACTCAGGGCCTCGGACGCCCTCCCAGGCGCCGAAGTCGAAGGGAGGCAATTCCTGATCGGCCCGACGCTTCGACAACGGACCTCTCCCCTACTTCGCCGAGTAGTGTGAATGCGAGCTGCTCTACAGCATCGGCTGGTGGCGGGGAGTGGGCTTCGGCCCTGGGGAGCCCTGCGCGCCTGTCGGGATAGACGCGGAAGGCTTGACAGCAGCTGCCGCTCGTGCTACCATGCAGCTACCAAACACCCCGGTTCCACGGTTGCCGCCGTGGTTCACAGAGGGTCAAAGCGATACTGTCGAGCGCCCGGCTCCCCGCCAAGAGACACCGGGCGTTCGTCCGTTCTGGGTCACTTGCTCAGTAGGCGTTCGCTCCTCGCAAGGTTGCCTGCTGAATCGCGCAGTGAGTGTCGACGCGTTCTACTCCCCGCGTCCGCGATGAGGCAAGGCCGCGCTTGTGAACTCCAGCTAGAGCGCAGCGACCAGTCGATCCATGTCCGCAGTTGCCAATCGGATCGCCGCAGCCGCCAGGTCGCTCTTCGTCACGCGGCGCTTCGCCCGTCGGAGCAACTCGACACGCGCTTCCTCGAGACGGACGTGGTCCTCCACGCTCAGGTAGATCGTCACCTGTTCCTTCCGCTCCGGCTCCACGGGCGGCGGCTTCCGAACCCTCGGACGCGGCTTGGCCTCCGCCGCCGATTCCCTCGGGGGCTCAAGCACTTCCTCGGGCTCGGCGAGAAAGAGGTCGGCGGGCAATCGTTCAGCGGTCTTGGGCACGGGTGATTACCTCCTGCGCCAATGCGCGGTACGCCTCGGCTCCTCGATGGGACGGCTGGTGATAGACCAACGGAGTCTTGGCTGCCGTCGCATACTCGAAGGCAACGGATCGGCGGACAACGGTTTCGAATACTTCGTCGGCGAAACTGTTTCGGAGCAGTCCGACGACGTCCTCCGAATGAAGGGTGCTCGCCTGATACATCGTCACGAGCAGGCCCAAGCAGCGGAGCTGCGGGTTGACACGCTTGCGGACGGTCTCCACAGTGCTGCGGAGTTCCCGCAAGCCGTACATCGCGAAGGTGCTGACCTGACACGGCGCCAACCACGAGTCCGCGGCGGCCAGTCCGTTGAGCGTCAACACGCCCAGGCTGGGCGGGCAGTCGATCACGCAGTAGTCGTATCCCTGCAGCCCGGAAAGCCGTCCCCCCAGCCGCTTGGCGCCGGCCACGCCTCGAACCTCAAGCTCCGCGCCGACCAGGTCCCGGGTCGCCGGGATGATCGCGAGGTTCTCCCAGTGGGTCGGCGCAGCGACCTCGGCGGCTTCCGCCGTCCCCGCCACCACCTCGTAGACGGACCTCTCCCCCACCTCCACCCCCAGCGCAAGCGTAGCGTGCGCTTGAGGATCGAGATCGATGACCAGCGTCCGCAACGCGCGCTCCGCGAAGGCCGCCGCGAGGTTGACCGTCGTGGTGGTCTTCCCCGTTCCGCCCTTCTGCATCACGACGGCGATCACATGCACGAGAGCAGTCACCCACTCAAGACGGTTTGCAGTCAGATTGGAGCCCAACAACCAAGACGTCAACCGCCACCAGCCCGCAAGACTGCAAGTTCGCCTGCCTTCAAGCCCTCGAACCGTCAAACCTGCTCAACTGCTCACATGCTAACATATACAGAGTCTTGCAGTCAAGCAGTCTTGAATGTCCAATCGCGGCAGTCAAGCAGTCTAACAGCTAAACCCGGTAGTGGTTTCGCTCGCATGCCGTCAAGAACATCTACCGGGTAGAACGGAACCCAGCATAGAACACTAGAACGGTTCCGGGTTAGGGGGTTTGCAGTCAAACAGTCAGGTGAGAGCGCTACCGTGGCGGGCCAGGTAGGGGAGAGGGGGCTCGACAGCCGTTGAACCACGGGTTCGTCCGCCAGGGAGCCTCTGCGCGCCCTCGGTTGTTCTACTGCGTAGACGCCCTATTCCTGTGAGGAGCGGACCCGCATGTCAGGCATCGATCGAAGGCACTTCCTCGGCACCGTGGCGGCTGCGGGGGCTGGAATCGCGGCGGTCGCGGGTCATTCAAGGACCGCTGTCGGACAGACGGAAGCGAACCGGGCGCGGGTCGTGCGGTTCCGGCGCGGGGACAGCGTCGACGATTCGGACCGCGTGAACGGCGCCGTTGTGAAGGAGATGGTCGATCGCTCGGTCGCCAGGCTGACCGGCCGGGAGGACGCCACGGAGGCCTGGAGGTCGCTGTTCGGCCCCGCCGACGTGGTCACGGTGAAGCTGAACTGCCTCTTCGGCCCAGGAGCGTGCACGCATCGGGAGGTGACGGAGGCGGTCGTGGTCGGGCTGTTGGCGGCCGGCGTGTCGGCCGACAAGATCACCGTCTGGGATCGCGCGACGGGCGACCTGATCAAGTGCGGCTACGAGCTCAACGACGGCCCCGGGGTGAAGTACACGGCGACGGACTGGGACGCGGCCAACACCCAGAGCGGCAGCTTCAACGGGCCCCTCGCGACGGTGCTTAGCAACCCCGAGGTGACGGCCGTGGTGAACGTCCCGGTGCTGAAGACGCACAGCATTTCGGGGATGACCTTGGCCCACAAGAACCACTACGGCTCGTTCAAGAACCCGGGCGAGCACCACGGCAACAACTGCGACCCCTACCTCACCGACCTGAACGCGCTGCCCGGCATCAAGGACAGGACCCGGCTGATCATCGCCGATGCACTCCGGCCGGTAGGGGAGGGGGGCCCCTCTGCTCAGCCGCAGCATACGTGGACTTACGGCGCAGTCCTCGCGGCCGCCGATCCGGTCGCCATCGACTCCGTGGGCGTTGAGATCCTGGACGAGTGGCGCGCCGGCCGGAACATGCCGCCCATCAGGCCGAAGGCCCGGTTCCTGGAGACCTCGGCGCAGGCGGGTCTTGGCGTTGCCGATCTGTCGCAGATCGAGCTGATCGACCTGTAGGGACCCGTTCCGGGGCCTGCGGGTCGCCTTACCCGCAGGACTCCGGCGGCGGGAGGAGGACCTACGGGCGTTCTAGGCCCAGGGCGTGCTGCAGGATGAACTCGATGACGGGGGCGGGGTCTTCGAGGCCGTGGGGATGGTGGCCGCACTCGGGCTTGTGAATCACCTGAATGAGCCCGCCCAGGGCGCGGTAACGCGCCTCCAGCACGTCGGAGTTCTCCGACACGGGGACCGGCTCGTCCCGGTCGCCGACGACATGGATGATCGGAAGCCCCGCGGCCGCGATGGGGGCGAGGTTGTCGACGGGATTGCCTCCATAGGCCAGTGCCTCCGCCTCCGAGGCGAACCCGTAGCACCTCCGCAAGGCCTCCCAGTCCGCCGGACTTCCGGGGCCGACGCCCCGGCCACCGGGCCAGCTCTTGAAGTCGCACACCGGCGCGTCCCCGTATAGACAGCCGACCTGGCTTGGGTTCCGGGCCGCCCAGTTGTAGATGTACAAGCCCCCGCGGCTCATGCCCAGCAGGATGGGACGAGACGAGAGGCCGTACTTACCGGTCAGCTCCTCGTAGAAGGGGCTCCAGTGCGCCAGCGCCGACGGGCACCCGAAGGTGTTGCCCACGGTGATGTAGGCCAGGAAGAAGCCCCGCTGCAGCATGGCCAGCTCGAAGGCCGGGAAGGCCTCGAAGAACTCCGCCTTCCAGACCCACGCTCGATCCGCGCGAGGGGCTCTCGGCTCAACGAGCAGACAGCGGCAGCCATCCAGCGTGAACGTGTGGCGGAGATAGCCTTCGTACACATCGACTTCCCCCGGCATGTCGAGCAGCGGCGCAGGCTGGGCCACTGTGGTCCCTCCGACGATCAGACCGCACAGCAGGCAGGGAATGGTTGGCGCGGGCATGGCGGAAGGGTTCGAGGTGGGGGAGAGGGGGTCCTGCCTGCCGGCAGGGGCCGGTGCCCTGTGTTGCGAACATGGGGATGCAAACGGGGTGTAGCGGAAACGCGCGGTGTGGTAAATAGAGCGACATGCGGGTACTTCCGGGAGCGCTGGCTGCGGAAGCGCAGCGAACCTGCGGCGGCGATCGGCCGCCTGTGAAGCTCACCGCTCCCACCCGGGGGCGGTTGTTGCCCGTCCTGAGCCTCGTCCTGGGCGCGTTGCTCGGGGCAGTCTACGTGCACTTGGTCTTCCCCTCCGCGAACAACTCCCTCTACGTGACCGGAGCGCTGGGGGGGGCGTGTGCCGGCTACCTGCTGCTCGTCATCCCTCGGCTGACCTGGCTGGTCCTCCGCTCTCAGTGGCTGGCCTTCGCGCTGCGTCTGTGTGAGGCGCGCCTGGAACAGCTGCTCGGTCGCGCGCAGGGGGTGCTGGGCAGTCTGGACGCCGCGAACGAACTCGCGCCGGAGACGGTCGCCGACCTCGGCGTCGTGCACGCTCTCAGGGGCGACTATGATGCTGCGGCAACGGCCCTCCGGCGCCTGTACGACCACAGCGAATCGTCCGCCTGGGTCGCGAACCTGTTGGCGGTTCTGGCGGCGCGGGGCGAGTGGAGCGACGTTGCGTGGTTGATCGACCGCGAGCTGGACCGGCCGGCGGGGCTGACGGATGCGAACCTGGCCCATGTCGCCGCGCACGCGCCCTATGGCCGGCTGGTTGAGCGACTGTGGCTGATCGCCCAGGACGGAAGCCTGCCTCGGACCCTCAACAACATCGGGGTCCGTCTGCTCCAACTGGGCGACTTCATGCGAGCGGAAGACGCCTTCACGGTCGTCAAGCAGCGTCACCCCTCCTATGCTCCGGGGTACGCTAACGCCGGTGTTCTGGCCTATCGGCGGGACGACTTCGCGCAGGCCGTCGCCCAGACCGGATCGGCGGCCGCCCTGGAGGCGGGGGAGGGGCTGATCTACAGCAATCTGGGAGGGACGCTTTGCCGGACCGGCAACCTGCCGCTGGCGCGCAAGTGGCTGGAGCGGGCGCGGGTGCTACTGCCCGGCAGCGCGGATGTGCTGACCAACCTGGGGAACGTGCAGGCCCTGGCCGGCCACTACTCCGAGGCGCTTGAGACCTACGTGGCAGCGGGGCGTTCGACAGGCCATGCTGCGGCGCACCACAACGCCGCCCTCATGCTGGCGGCCAGAGACCACCTCGACGCGGCCGTCGCGGAGCAGCGCCTCGCTCAGGAAGCTGCTCCGGAGGATGCCGAGGTCCTGCAGAATCTGGGCTGCCTCCTTTGGGCCCAAGGGCAGCACGACGAGGCGCGCGAGTGCTTCAAGCATCCGGCCCACTCGGCCTATGATACCGCCGCGAAGAGCAATCTCATCCGCGCCGAACTGGGCGCGGGCCGACCTCGGCGCGCCCTGGACCTCCTCCTCCTGGTCTCCTACGCGGAGGAGGAGATGGACTTCGACCGCGGCCTGGCACATCTCCTGACGGCCGTCCAGGCCGCCCACAACGGCGGACGTGGCGAGCCGGTGCGGGAGCGAGACCTCGTTGAGGCCGTGGCCCACCTCGACCGGGTCGTCAAGGCGAACCGCGCCGGCGCCACGGAGGCCGAGATCAACCTCGGGATCGCTCTGTATCTGAGCGAAGATTTCGAGGACGCCGCCGAGGCCCTCCGGAAGGCGTCCGTGCGGGCGCCGCAGTACGACACGCTGGGTTACGCCGTAGCCATGTGCTACCTGACGGCGGCGTCCAGGATCCGTCAGGCGGAGGACCAGACGCCCGGACCGCTCCCGCCGCGAGCACGCGAGCTGATGCGCAGCGCGCTTCCCTACCTCGAGGCGGCCCTGGCGGTTCGGTCAGTGGCGGACAACGCGCGCTTCAACCTGGGCGTCCTACGGTACCTGTTGGAGGAATACGAGCAGGCGGCTACCGTGCTGCGCCCGATCGCCCGCACCGATTCCCCCTGGCAGATCCTCAATGTCCTCGGCATCTCCCAGGCGCGACAGGCGCGCGAGCTGCACCGCTCGATCCAGAGCTCAGTCCTGCTCTCGATGGCGCGGAAGCGCCAGACGGAAGCCGAGATCTCCAAGCTGCTGTCCGCCGCGATTCACTCCTTCTCGCAGGTCCTGCGGCAGCAGCCCGACAACGTCATCGCCCACGCCAACACTGGTCTGGCCCAGTACCTGCGCAATCGAGGCGACGATGTCGAGCAGGCGCTTCAGCACTGGCGGCGGATGCGGGACATCGGCGGGGAGTGGGGCCGAAGGGTGTTCGAGATGTTCAGTGGCGCCATCGGCTCGGAAGAGGCGAGGAGCCTGAGGTTCCAGGACGTCGAGGTGAGCTTCCGTCCACTCCCGCTGGAGAACTGGCTGGTGTGCGCCCCGCCTCGCATGGCAGGACTTCGGTTCCCGATTCAGGAACTTGTCGACCTGCCCCCGCTGGACCTGGTGGCACACCACCCCCTCGTCAAGCGGGCACTCGGGCAGCGTAACCGCGCCGAGCGCCTCCGCAAGGCGCTGCAGCGGCTAAGAGCCTAGTGCGTCTATAGGAGAACATACGCGCCGTTCCCTGGAGCGCGGACGCCCTCGTCCGCTGGCCAGGCTCGTGGTGGCCCCGGTGTGGCGGCCGTCGCCGTTCGCCGTCGCCGTTCCGTGCCTGCGGGTCGCCCGACCCGCGCCGCTCGTCGTCGCCGTGCGCGCATAGCGCGTCGGCCCGAAGGGCCGCTGAGTGCTCTGTCAGCCGTGATTCTTGTGCTTGCCGTTTGCCGTCGTGGGTCGGCTCACCAGAGCCGACGCCGTCCGGAATCGACCTGAAGGCTCTGTCGGCTCTGGTGAGCCGACCCACGACGACCGAAGGCTTCACGGCTGACAGGACTAGTGCGCCGTCACTCGTGATTGTGAGGATGTGTCGTCGTCGCTCGAAGCGCCCGCTTCGACAACGACGGTGACGGAGCAGCGCTCCGTCCTACGACGGCGACGGATGGGCGTGC
>VGFB01000001.1 GCA_016869015.1 Armatimonadota bacterium | reverse complement strand
GTCGTTGCCGTTTGTCGTCGTGGGTCGGCTCACCAGAGCCGACGCCGTCCGGCATTGATCTGAAGGCTCTGTCGGCTCTGGTGAGCCGACCCACGACGACCCAAGACTTCGCGGCTGACAGACCACTGGCTAACTTGGGTAGTATGTAATACGCGCGGACGTTATTACATGATGGCGTGGATCCATGTAATAACCCTCTCCGCCCCGCCTGTCAAGGGTCAGTCGCCCCTGACCCTCTCCATCAACCTATCCCGCGCCTTCCGGAGCGGTCCATTCCCATTCGCCTTCAGTTTCAGTCGCTCGCGCTCGGGGATGCGCGCCAGCCAGACGGCGATCGCGTACCGCAGGGCGTCCATGCAGTGGTCGTCGGTCTTCTCGGGCTCCTCGTCGGCGTTGCGGCCCTCGGCGCGCTCGGGGTAGCGGTAGAGGTTGAACTCGCGGATCGTCTCCTTGCACCGCGGGTCGATGTAGAGGCGGGTCTCGGGTCTTGGGTCCTGGGTCTCGGGTTCGCGCCGGCCGGCGGTCGGGCCGGAGACCTGAGACCCAGGACCTGAGACCGGGAGTAGCAGCCGTCGGATCTGCTCGATCCCTGCGCGCTTCTCGCCCACCCGATCGCCGCGCGTGCTCAGACGGCGGAAGACCGTGGGCAGGCCGCAGTGCTGCTTGAGGGTCAGGCGCCCATCTTTCGCGGACGGATCGGCGGCGGCCCAGACGATGGGGCCGTAACCCATCTGGCGGTGATGCTCCAGCAGCCGCTCGCCGTTCTCCAAGGTCGTCTTCCCGCGCTCCACGTACTCATCGAGGATGAGCAGCTTGTCCTCGGGGGTGAACTGAACCCACAGGCAGACGAAGGGGTTCTCGACGCCGAAGTCGATGGCCAGCGCCAGCGGCAAGTCCGGGTCGTACTTCAGCGGCTTCACGTGCAGGGCCTCATCGAACTCCGAGTAGACCTGTCCGGTGAAGTGGGTGAACTTCGCCTCCCATTCCTGCAGGAAGGCCTCGCGGCTGTAGGTGCGGCGGGCCTCCTCGAGGGCGACCTTGGGCAGGTTGGGGTTCACGCTGCTGGGTGCCCAGAAGCTCTTCCACGCCGGATCGCCCCCGTTGCCTCGCTGCCACAGGTCGTGGAAGTGGTTGTAGCCCTCGGGGGTGCTGATGAACAGCGCGCGGCCCTGCCGGTCGGCGAGGTTGGGGTGCAGCTTTCGTTCCCAGACGCTCCCCGGGCTCTTCGCGACCTCATCCCAGATCAGCAGGTCGACGGCCGCGCCTACCAGGCTCTTCTGCGCGCCGGGGTCGGTGCTCTTCCCCTCGCAAATTGAGCCCCATTCAAAGGCCAGCTTCCGCGGGGGGTTGTCGTGGCGCACCGTGGGCACGAAGCCCAGCACGTCGCACAGGATGCGCACGACCTCGTCCCAGACGCGCCCGGTCAGCTCGTGGTCGGGGGCCACAATCCAGACGCGCTTCCCGTCCTGCAGCAGGCAGAAGGCGGCCTCGACCGCGGCCAGGAGCGTCTTGCCTGCACGGCGTCCCCAGCGCACCACGCGGCGCAACGCCCCGCAGCGGTGAACCGCCCACTGCGCCCGATGCGGCCGGTAGCCGATCAGCGCGCAGAAGGCCCGCAGCTCGCCGCGCTGGGCGACGATTCGCGCCAGTTGGCGCTTCCGTTCAGCCAACGGCTCCGCCCGCAAACTTAGCCAGCAGCTTGCAGGCGATTTCACGCTCTTGCTCGGTGAGCGCGCCAAAGTCGATCTCCTCGCCTGCGCCGTCCATCGGGGAGGCGTCTTGGTTGGGGCCTCGATCGAGGCAGATGTCGATGAGGGCCTTCGCCGCCGTGACGCCCGAGGAGGACTTGTCGGTGCGCGCCGTTTCCACCAGCCGGCGCGCCGCGATCGGCAAGGCCCGCGCCAGCTCCTCCTCCCCCACCTCCCGACACAGCTCCGGCCACTCGGGCCGGCGCCGCCACCAGGCGAGGCGCTTGGGATCTAGCCCGGCCTTCTGCGCCGCCGCCTCCCACGTCGCGACATCTGGCGAGGCATGGGCTCGGATGACCTCCTTCACGAGGTCGCGTTGCTTGGGCATGGGATCACTACCTGTGGCAGGTGATGAGTGAGAAGCGAGAAGTGCGAAGTGGGCGGCGACGGCCCGACTGGCAGGACCGTTGCAGGGCCCTGAAGGAACCCGGCGACGCGGGCGATCGCTCTGGATGACGGGACACGGTGCGGGGAGGCAGTGAGCGTGGCGCAGCCCGTCGTCGTCGGGTTCCGCGCCTCCCATCTCCGTGTCGCTCGTGCCCGCGGCTCTCCCGAGCCGCGCCGTCGCTTGGTCCGCACCGTGAGGAGGCCCCGGACCGCCCGGGCATCGGGGGTGACGACCGGGCGGCCGGGTGTCGGGGAGGCGACTAGTGGCGTGTCAGCCGTGATTCTGGCAGTTGCCGTTTGTCGTCGTGGGTCGGCTCACCAGAGCCGACGCCGTCCGGCATTGACCTGAAGGCTCTGTCGGCTCTGGTGAGCCGACCCACGACGACCCAAGGCTTCACGGCTGACAGGGCACTAAGCCTCGGGCGGGTCGGCTGCGTCATCGGTGGCTTGGTCGGTGGGTTTCGGTCGCTGCGGACGGGAGTAGCGGTCGGAGAGGCTGCGGGCGGCCTTGAGGGCGCGCCGGCGAACCAGTGTTGCGGTCATTGCTGCGGGGTCCTGGGCGGCCATGATTCTCTCCGCGCCGAGGAAGACCTCAATCCGTCCCTCCTGGTGGAGGTCCGCCAGTTCGTAGCCCCGGCGGGGGGAGTGCTGCCAGGCCTCTCGGCACGTCTTCCGGATGATCGGCTCCGCCCAATCGAGCAGATGTTCGATGTTTGAGGCCAAAGAAAAGCGCCGAGACCAGCGCTGCGGAACACTGACCGTCGTCACTGCGGTCGCCATCACGTTCGGATCACCGTGCTCCTTTCGTGTGCCTCCACTGTATATGTGCCTCTGACCCCACCCTTCATCGCGATATTCGAACAGATGTTCTCCATCGATACCGTGCCTCGGTCTTGCCTGCCTGAGTGGCATAACACCGGAGCTTGCGACGCAAGTGGGCCATGGCCCGGTTAAGGACCCGGAAACACCGGTCGCGGGAGCACCCCAGAGCCCGCCCAACATCATCCAACGTACACTCCAGCTCCAGCGTCGCCCACAGCAGAAACCTCTCCTCCTCCGCGAGGCACTCCAAGGCCCTCTGCACATCGACCCGCAAGCACATCTGAGATTCCGTCAGCAACAGGCTCTCCTCCAGTTGACAGCGCGGTTATAGTGAAGTAGACTCACATAAGTGAATTATACTCACGTCAACGGCCCATGTCAAGTCCCGTGAGCGGACACGTGGGTCCGCCCCTACGGTCCCATCGCCTGGTCGCTGTAGGGGCGGACCCACGTGTCCGCCCCTCTCCCCAATCCCCAGCTGTACATGAATGAGATTCACAGCCTACGTCGAACCAACCAGCACGCAGTAAGCAGGGGGCTGTCGCCATGTTCGATCCGGAGCGGATTCGTCGCGCTCGTAGAGAAGCCCAACTGTCGCAGGCTGCCCTTGCGAAGCAGATCGGGAAGAGCGCCGACACAGTACGCGGCTATGAGAAGGGGCGCATCGAACCGCCGGGGAGCGTGGTGAACCGCATCGCCGCCGCGACCGGCAGACCGGCGACGTGGTTCGTCGGCGAGGGAACGACTCCGCCTGCCACCACTGCGGACGAGGGCGTCCGCCCTCCCAGGGCACGGCGACGAAGTCGCGCCGTCGCGAGCTACGACCCCGACGAGCCGGCGATGCCCGGCGGCCTGCAGCAGCTGATCGACATGGGGCTGCCCCTCCGCCAGGACGAGCTCGACGATCTGGTGGGCTTCGCCGATCCGCGAGATACGACTCGCGGCGCGCGCGGGGCGATGGGCTGGACGCCCGGCCAATGGCTGGACGTGCTGATCAAGGAACGCCGCAAGGGCAGAGGCTAACGGCGACGGCAACGAAAGGGGGAAGAATGGAAGCCTGGAAGAACGGCGAAGCAGGCCTGTCCTGAGAACTTCTGTCCCTCTTCCATTCTCCCCCCTTTCGTTCCCGTTGCCGTTCCCGTGGCCCGACTTCACCTCAGGGAGTGACTCGCATGGACCATCATCTCGGTTGGCTGACGATCGCCGTAGCTGTGCTGCTGTGTACGGCGGCGGACGCGCAGCGGATCCAGGAGCGCTGGGACGCGGGCTGGCGCTTCCAGCGCGGGGACGCCCCCGACGCCTACCGCGCGGACTTCGACGACTCGGCGTGGCGGGAGGTCGAGTTGCCCCATGACTGGAGCGTCGAGGACCTGCCGGGCGCCGGAGGGCAGATGGGCGCGCTGTCGATCGCCAAGGGCACCTGGCGGTTCAAGTCCGGCGATGACGCTGCGTGGAAGGACCCGGCTCTCGACGATTCGGACTGGCAGGCCGTCGAGCTGCCGGCGCACTGGGAGAGCCACGGACAGACGGCCGACCGCGCCTTCGGCTGGTACCGGAGGAAGCTTGAGATCCCGGAGGCCATGCGCGGGAAGGACCTGCTGCTGGTGGTGGGCAAGGTCGATGACGTTGACGAGACGTTCGTGAACGGGGAGCGCGTCGGCGGGACGGGCTCGTTCCCGCCGGGTTACCAGAGCGCCTGGGAGAAGCCGCGGCGCTACCGCGTGCCCGCGAAGCTGTTGAGGGGCGACGGGACCGACGTGGTGGCGGTGCGGGTCTACGATGACAACGGCCCCGGGGGGCTGTACGAGGCGGTCGCCGCGCCGATGCAGAGCGGCCCCTTCGACTCGGAGGCCGAGGGCGGCGGCGCAGTCGGCTTCACAGTGGGCGGCGTCGGCTGGTACCGGAAGGCCTTCGTCATCCCCGAGGCGCAGCGCGGGAAGCGTTTTCAGCTCACCTTCGACGGCGTCTACATGGACTCGGAGGTCTGGCTGAACGGCCAGCGCATCGGCGAGCATGCCTATGGGTACACCGGCTTCCATGTGGACCTGAACCCCTTCCTGCACTACGGGGAAGACCGCAACGTTCTTGCGGTGCGCGTGAACGCCTCGGGCAAGACCAGCCGCTGGTTCCCCGGCGCGGGGATCTACCGGCATGTGTGGCTGACCGCGACGGCGCCGCTGCATGTAGAGGAGTGGGGCGTCTTCGTCACGACGCCGGAGGTCAGCCCGACGCAAGCAAGCGTGCACGTCGCCACGACGCTGCGCAATGAGCAGCCGAGGGAATCGCAGGCCGCCATCACCTCGGAGGTCGTCGACGCCGCGGGCAAGGTCGCCGCAACCGTCTCCTCCGACGCCGCCATCCCGCCGTGGAAGCCCACCGTCCTCGAGCAGGACCTCGCGCTCCCGAACCCGGCGCTCTGGTCCACCGACTCGCCGACGCTCTACACGCTGCGCACGACGGTCGCCGTCGACGGGAACGCGGTCGACCGGACCGAGACGCCCTTCGGGGTCCGGGACATTCGATTCGGCCCGGGGACCGGGTTCCTGTTGAACGGCAAGTCGCTGAAGCTGCGCGGCGGCTGCGTGCACCACGACAACGGCCCCCTGGGCGCGCGCACGTACGACCGCGCCGAGGAGCGCCGAGTCGAGCTGCTCAAGGCCAGCGGCTTCAACGCCATCCGCACCAGCCATAATCCCCCCTCCCCCGCCTTCCTCGACGCCTGCGATCGGCTGGGGGTCGTGGTGATCGACGAGGCCTTCGACTGCTGGCGGAAGCCCAAGAACCCGCAGGACTACGCGCGCTTCTTCGACGACTGGTGGCAGCGCGACATCCAGGCGATGGTCCTGCGCGACCGCAACCACCCGAGCGTGATCCTCTGGAGCATCGGCAATGAGGTCATCGAACAGGGCTCGCCCGAGGGCGACGAGATCGGCGCGATGCTCGCCGAGTACGTGCGCTCCCTCGATCCCACCCGCCCGACCACGATCGGCGCGCATCCGGGCACCGATCCGTGGGAGAATCTCGATCCGCTGTTCGGTCGCTTGGGAGTGTCCGGCTACAACTACAAGTGGGACCGCTACGCGCCGGACCACGACCGCGTTCCGACGCGCGTGATCGCCGGGACCGAGTCCTTCCCGAACCAGTGCTTCGACTCGTGGATGGCGACCGTCGACAACCCCTACGTCATCGGCGACTTCGTCTGGACCGCCTTCGACTACCTCGGCGAGGTCGCCCTGGGCCACGTTCAGTACGAGGGCGAGCCGAGCCAGTACGCGCTCTGGCCCTGGACCGCGGCGAACTGCGGAGACATCGACATCTGCGGCTTCAAGCGCCCGCAGTCCTACTACCGTGATGTGGTCTGGGGCGTCGGGCAGAAGGTCGCGTGCTTCGTGCAGGCTCCGCCGCCCCCGGGCAAAACCACCGAGACCGTCTTCGGCTGGGGCTGGCACGATGAGCGCCCCTCGTGGACGTGGCCCGGCCAGGAGGGCAAGCCCCTCACCGTGCGGGTCTACTCCGCGTGCCCGCAGGTCCGGCTGACGCTCAACGGAGCGGACCTCGGCGTGAAGGACACAACACGCGACACGCGCTTCACGGCGACCTATGAGGTCCCCTACGCTGCGGGTGAGCTGGTGGCCACGGGGCTCGACGCCGACGGCAAGGAGGTCGCTCGCTGGCCCCTCAAGACCGCCGGCGCGGCCGCAGCGATTCGCCTCGCTCCGGATCGCAAGACCCTCACCGCCGACGGGCAGGACCTCTCCTACGTGACCGTCACCGTCACCGACGCGCAGGGCGTTGTGGACCCCAACGCCGCGACACCGATCCGCTTCTCGCTCACCGGTCCCGGCGCCATCGTCGCCGTCGGCAGCAGCGATCCGCGCAGCGTCGAGAGCTTCCAGCAGCCGCAGCGCAAGGCCTACCAGGGCCGCTGCCTCGTGGTCCTCAAGGCCGGCAACGAGCCCGGCACGCTGCGCCTGACCGCCGAGGCGGACGGACTGAACGCGGCAGAGGCGGAGGTCCGCGTCGGCCTGAGGGAAACGGGGTCAGGAACCGTTTCCTGATGAGTGAGGTGACTGGATGATCCCGTTGCTCTGTCTGCTTCTGGTGCTTCTGGCGACTGTCACCGTTCTGGCGGAGGGCCCTGCGCCGCCTACGCCGAGGGTCGCGGGGACGTACTCCTCGTGGCTCGAGGGCGCATACGCGTACCGGGAGAGCCTCGATGCGCTCTACCAGGAGCTCGGTTGGCCCTATGTCCGCGTGGAGAACACGCAGGTAAGTGAGCTAATCGCGGACCTGGATCGGTTCGACGTCTTCTGCCCGCCGGCGCTGTACAACTACAGCAATGCCCAGCCCTTCGAGGCGCACCTCGAGGCGTGGAAGCGCTTCCTGGAGCGCGGCGGGATTCTGTTCGCGGTGGATGCCAACTACGGCCAGCAGCTCTCCTGGGTCAGCGCCCTGGGCCCAGGGCTGGAACTGGCCTGCCGTCAGTGCCCGGAGGGCATGAGTGATCCCAAGAGCAAGCACCCGGTTCCGGTGGTCGCCGACGACCCCTTCACGCCGCCGGGAAGCGCCACGCTGCCCTGGGCGCACTTCGAGTCGTGCGGAGCGGGCTGGCAGGTCCTGGCGACCTGTCCCGAGGGCAAGCCGCTGCTGCTGAAGGCGCGCATCGGGAAGGGCGTGCTGATCGCCACGAACCTCTACTCCGATGCCGGTTTCCCCACCCCCGAGTACCTGAAGCGCGTGTGGGAGGCGCACTGGCCGACGATCATGGAGGCTGGTGCGGTGAGCGACTGTGATTCCGGCCGTCGGGGCATCGGCCGCAACCGACTGACGGCGAGCCTACCGGCGGAGGCGTCCGTGGCGGTGGAGATCCAGGCGGAGGGCGGGCCGTGGGAGGCAGCTCCGGCTACCGTCCCGTATGTCGTCGGACCCGGGCGGACCGACGTGCGACTGGTGATTCGCCGAGGCGAGCTACCGATCTGGTGGACCGGGTTCACGGTGCAGCAGCCGGACGTGCCGGGGCTGTGTGATGCGCTGGAGGCGAAGCTGGCGCCCCACACCGCCCTGGTGGAGGGGCTGGGCGACCATCCCCTGCGGGACTGGCATGACACGCTGACCGCCAAGACCCGGGAGACCGGCGAGCGGGTGCCCGCGCTGCTCGACCGGGAGGCCGGCGAGGAGACGCAGCGTGACTGGGATGCCGCCGCAGAGCTGATGGGGGCGCTCAACGTCGAGGCGGCGGCGCTGAACGGGCGACTGAGCGCCCTGGCGGCGCACCCGGAGGCAAGGGGCAAGCGCTTCTTGGTGGTGCCTGCGCGGCCGCTGGACAAGCTCCTGCGGGACGAGCCCCCACCCAGTGGCACGAGCGGCTCGCCCGTGCGCATCGAGGCGGCCCGGGGTGAGGGGGAGAGCGTGCAGGTCGCGGTCGTGCCGCTGGATCGCGCGGCGACGGGAGTCCGGGTCTCGATGGAGCCGCTGCGGTCGGCGACGGGCGCCGAGATCGGGGGCGATGCGCTCGAGCTCTATCGCGTCGGCTCGGTGCACGTGCCGGGGCCGAGCCCCGGCACCCCCGCGGGCCAGTCGTGGTGGCCGGACCCGCTGCTGCCGATCGCCGGTCCGTTCGATGTTGGGCACACCACACAGCCGGTCTGGCTCGATCTCTTCGTGCCCCGCGACGCGACGCCGGGCGAGTACACGGGCGCCCTGCGCGTCGAGGCCGAGGGACAGGTCGAGCGCGTGCCGATCGCGCTTCGGGTGCGCGAGTTCGCGCTGCCCGTGGAGCACGCGCTGCGGCAGCTCTTCGTGTTGCGCGCGTATGTCGCGGCCCAGAAGTACCTCGGCGGCGACGGCGACGACTACGCGCAGAAGGTGCCGCTCGAGACGATGCTCGCAATGGCCGATGTCTGCCTGAAACGGCGGCTGGGCACTCACGTCTGGGGCAACGAGGCCGCCCAGCACCTCACCACCGTTGCGCCTTACCTCCGCGAGACGAAGACGGACGCGGGCTGGGAGTTCGACTTCACCGAGACCGACCGCATCTGGCAGCACCTGTACGACTCGGGCTGCCGGACGATCTGCGTGGGCTTTACCCCGGGCTGCGGAAGCACCTCCGGCGCGACCAACCTCCCCGACTACTGGGAGTTCCTGGAGGCGTATCTGCGCGTGCTCCAGCCGCACCTCGAGGAGAAGGGCTGGCTGGACGAGGCCGTCTGGTACATGGTCGACGAATCGTGGCAGGAGAGCGCGATCACGGCGAACATGCGGCTTGCCGAACTCATGGATCGCGTGGCGCCCAAGATCAAGCGCCTGGCGACGGCCCCGCGCGACCCGCGGCTGGTTGGTCTCGCGGACATCTGGGTCCCGGGGGGCCTCCCCGAGGCGCACCCCAATGACCCCGCCTCCCAGGACCTTCTGAAGGCCTGGGCGCCCCACGACCCCGAGCGCTGGTGGTACATCTGCTGCGGGCCGGTGCACCCGTACCCGAACTTCTTCGTCGATTACCCGACCATCGACCCACGCATGGTCTTCTGGCTCACCTGGAAGTACGAGAAGACCGGCTTCCTGTACTGGGGCGTCGAGTACCACGGCGACCCCAAGCAGATGACACCCGACGGCCCAACAGAACAGTACCCGATCGGCCCGCCGCACATGGGCAACGGCGACGGTACGCTCTGCTACTGGGGCCCGGAGATGACGCTCTACCCCTCGATTCGGCTCAACGTCATCCGCGACGGCCTCGAGGACTACGAGTACCTGGCCTTGCTCAAGCGCCTCGCCGACGATGCCGAGCAAGCGGGCCGCGCACTCGAGGCCGTCGCCCGGGCCCGGGAGCTGCTCGGGATCGACGAGCGCGTCCTGAAGCGGACTGACGGCTCGCCCAACTTCACCTACACCACCGACCCCGAAGCACTGCTCGCCGCCCGGCGAACAATCGCCGAGGCCATCGAAGCCTTCGGAGCCGAAACCGGGGGACGTTGACGTCCTCCGGGACCGCCAGCGTCTCGCCGGCCGGGGTGGAGGGAGGTGAGCCGTGGACGTCAACGACTCGGCAGCGACACCACCACCGACCCCGAGACACTGCTCGCCGCCCGGCGAACAATCGCCGAGGCCATCGAAGCCTTCGGAGCCGAAACCGGGGGACGTTGACGTCCTCCGGGACCGCCGGCGTCTCGCCGGCCGGGGTGGAGGGAGGTGAGCCGTGGACGTCAACGACTCGGCAGCGACACCGCCGCCGACCACAGCCGCCGCCGAGACGGCGGCGGTCCCAGGGGACGTTAACGTCAACGACTCGGCAGCGACACCACCACCGACCACAGCCGCCGCCGAGACGGCGGCGGTCCCAGGGGACGTCAGCGACCCGGGCAGGGGGCATTCGGTGGATGACCAGGGCCCCAAGGGTTGGTATTCACGAGGGTATCTTCCCCACTTCGATGGCGGCGAGATGCCGCAGCTGGTGACGTTCGGCTTGGTGGACGCCGTTCCCGCCCAACGAATCGAGGAGTGGCGTGAGCAGTTGCGTTTGGTGCCGGATGAGCAGGCCAAGGCCATCCTGCGCCGCCGGATCGACCGGCACCTCGATCGCGGTTACGGCCGACCCCTTCTGAGGACTCCGCAGATAGCCGAGGTCGCTCAGCAGGCCTTCCTCCACTTCGACGGCGACCGCTACCGGCTTTCGGCATGGGTCGTCATGCCTAACCACGTGCATGTGCTATGCACACCGGATCGCGACCACCGACTTCCAGACATCGTGCATTCGTGGAAGTCGTTCACTGCCCACGAGGCGAACCGTCTGCTTGGGCGGACAGGCTCCTTCTGGCATCGCGACTTCTGGGACCGCTTCCTTCGCGATGAACGTCATCTCAGGGCCGCTGTCTCCTACATTGAGTGGAACCCGGTCCAGGCCGGGCTCTGCGCGCGACAGGAGGAGTGGCCGTTCAGCAGCGCCAACCCACGTTTCCGGTCCGTGCCGTGAGCTGTTGACGTCCTCCGGGACCGCCGGCGTCTCGCCGGCCGGGGTGGAGGGAGGTGAGCCGTTGACGTCAACGACTCGGCAGCGACACCGCCGCCGACCCCGAGACACTGCTCGCCGCCCGGCGGACAATCGCCGAGGCCATCGAAGCCCTCGGAGCCGAAACCGGGGGACGTTGACGTCCTCCGGGGCCGCCGGCGTCTCGCCGGCCGGGGTGGAGGGAGGTGAGCCGTGGACGTCAACGACTCGGCAGCGACACCGCCACCGACCACAGCCGCCGCCGAGACGGCGGCGGTCCCAGGGGACGTTAACGTCAACGACTCGGCAGCGACACCACCACCGACCACAGCCGCCGCCGAGACGGCGGCGGTCCCAGGGGACGTCAACGTCAACGACTGAGGCACGACATGATCCACATACTGTGGGCTTCTCTGGCTGCGTCGTGGCTGTGTCCCGTCCACGCCGATGAGGTCTACTCGCGCACGGATGCCGGGGCTGTCGTCTTCGGGAACGAGGCGCTGGAGCTGCGGTTCGATGCGGCAACCGGCGAACTGCGGCAGATGGTCTATCGGCCGCGGGACCTGGTGGTCCTCGACAACGTCCGGGGTCTGGCGAGTTGCGACCTGAACGCGGGCGGCAGGTGGCTGTCGGCGCAGGAGCCGTCGGCCTGGCGGCATGACACGCACCGGGTCGAGACGCTGCCCGACGGCGCGGCGCTGCACGTGGAGTCGAGCCGAGATGGGTGGCGCCTGCAGGCGAGCTATCGCCTGTGGGAGGGGAAGGCTTCGCTGCTGCGTTCGGCGGTGTTCACTCCGCAGGTTGCGGGCCAGGGCCGCGTCAACGGCCTGCGGTTGGTGCTCCCCGGGCTGAAGTTGGGCCGACCGGCCGACACTACCTACACTCACCTCAGCAATTACCCGCCGAGTTCGGTGGCGTTCAGCGAGCTCAGCCCCGGCCGCGTGACCGATGAGATGATGTCGAGCGTCTCGGGGCACTTCGTGCTGCTGCATGACCAGCAGGCGGGCGTCGCGCTCCCGGTGACGTACTACAGCGACCAAGAGTACGCCCACGCGATGGTCATCGAGGGCGAGGGCTCGGTCACCGTGATCGGCCAGCAGAGCGCGATCGTGGAGGCCGAACCCGGCAAACCGATCGCGTTGGGCAGCCAGTTGCTCGGCGTGGCCGAGGGTGATCGGCAGGCGGGCTTGGCGGCCGGGCAGGCGCTGTACGACCTCGTCGGGCTGGCTCCGCCTCAGCGCACGCTGGAGGCTGCGGCGAAGACGGTGGTGTATTCCGCGCACCCGGGCGGGACGATCGACTCGGGCTTCCGGGATGTGGGCGGCTATCGTGAGTTCGCGAAGATGCTGCCTTACTACGCGGACCTGGGCGTGAACATGCTCTGGCTGCTGCCCATCTGGCACGGGCACGTGTACGCGCCCGACGACTACCACAGCCTCGATCCGCGCCTGGGCACCGAAGAGGAGTTGAAGGCCCTCGTCGATCAGGCGCATGGGCTGGGGATTCGGGTACTGGGTGATCTGATCCCGCACGGGCCGCTGGACAGCTCGAAGCTACACGAACAACATCCCGATTGGATCTGCAAGAACGAAGACGGCTCCTTCCAGTACTGGTGGGGCTGCCTGTACTGCGACTACGCGCACCCGGGCTGGCAGGGCTTCATGGGCGAGCACTCGGCGGACTGGGTGCGGCGCGTGGGCCTGGACGGCTACCGCGTGGATTGCGCCGGAGGCGGCCCGCCGAACTGGCGGCCATACGCAGACAACCGCCCCTCGATGTCGGGCCTCGCCGGGGGTCTCGGGGTGCTGGCCGCCTCGCGGAAGGCGATGGAGGCCGAAAAGCCCGAGGCGTTCCTGCTGGCCGAGTCCGGCGGGCCGCCCTTCTTCCGCAGCTCCAACTTCACGTACAACTGGGCCTTCCTGTTCAACGTCGCGCCGACGTTGCTCGATGAAGGCTCGGAGACGTGGGTCCCCCGCGCCTCGCAGTGGCTGCAGCAGCAGCGCTACAGCTTCCCGCGCGGTGCGAAGCAGATCATGACGCTGGAGAACCACGATACGGTCCGCGCGCAGCTCAAGTTCGGCGTCGGGACGCACCGGGCGCTGCTCGCGCTGGCGGCGCTCTCGGATGCGACGCCGTTCCTGTACCACGACCAGGAGATCGGCTACGGACCCTACCTGAAGCGCCTCTTCGAGGTCCGCCGCGCGCATGACGAGCTGACCCTCGGCGATGCGGACTACACGAGCTTCCCGGCGAGCGACCCCTCGGTGCTGACCGTGATGCGGGAAAAGGGGACAGGCACCGATCTCCCGCCGACGTCACGCGGGGAATTGGTGCCTGTCCCCAATTCCCGCGCTTCCCTGGTGGCGATCAACTTCAGCGGGCGCCCCGTGGAATGCACCGTCGATCTCTCTCAATGCCCGGGGCTGGACCCACAGCAGAGCTACTCGCTCTGGGAGGCCTTCGAGGACAGAGCGGTCGAGAAGGCCTACAGCCGGCGCCCCGAGGACATGCGGGCCATCGGGCTCTCCCTTCCCCCCTATGCCCCGGCCGTGATCACCTTCCGCCCACCGCAGGAGGCGCCGAAGCCCCCGCCGCCGCGCTACAACCCACAGCCCCCCGTCGTGAAGGCCACCGTCGTCCGCAGCGGTGACTCGCTGACGGTAACGAATGCCCACTACACGCTGCGAGTCGGCCCGCAGACCGGCGGCCTGATCGAGTCCCTCGCCGCGGGTGAGCGCACGTTGCTCGGTCCGGTTCGCTTCGGCACGGCGGGCCGGCGGCTCTGGCTCGGCGGGGACCTCGCTCTCGGTCCGGGGACCTTCCGCGGCGCAGCGGTCACCGAGGACGAAGGGGAGCTCAATGTCGCCGCCCGCGGCACGGTGACGCGCAACCTGGGCGGGAGCGCGGAACCCGCGATGGACTACGAGGCGGCGTATGTCTGCGATGAGTGGCGGGTGATCCGCTGCTCGGTGCAGTTCAGGCCCCGGGTGAACATCGAGGGCGTGCTCGGCTCCCTCGCAACGACGCTGACGTTCCCTGAGGCGACGCGCTGGGCCGCGAGGACGTTTGAGGGGCTGCTCTACGACGATCTGGTTCCGCGTCGCCTCGATGACCAGCCCTACCACTCGATGTACGTCCGCCCACATAGCGACCGGCTTTTCTCGTCCGAGTCGCTGCCGCTCGATCCCGACACCAGCTTCCTCGGCGCGGAGTGGCCCGACGGAACCGCGCTGCTGGTGCGAGACATCCGAGGCTGGGTGCCGGGCGTGCCCGACTGCGTGAGGCTGAAGGAGCGGCTCGGCGACAGCTTGGGCCTCCATGCGCGGCTCCTCTGGGCAGATGGGTCGAAGCCGCTCACGCTGCGGAGGGGCGAGGTCTACGAGCTTTCGTACGCCCTCGAAGTGCTCGGGAGCGGCGGCGACGACATCGAGGCGGTAGCGGCGGCGGGCGCTTCCGCGACCGGTATTCCGTTGAGGACCGAGGGCAGCCGGTACATCGTGGAGACGCCCGAGTACCGCGCGGTCATCGGGCGCTCGCAGGGCGGCTCGCTCGAGAATCTGACCCTCAAGGCTGCCGGAGCGGACGCTGTTCGTGGCACCAATGTGTACTCGGACTACGGCATCTACGCCGACTGGACCGATCCCAGCGGCAACAAGCACCGCACGAACGCTCTCTCGCAGTTGGACATTGAGTGTGTGCCCACCATCGAGCGCGGGCCCGACCGCCTGCACCTGACCTTCGAGGGTGTCTTCCGTGACGCGAGCTGGTCCGGTCGACCCATCCCCGAGCCCCGCACCCAATACCGAGTCGCGTACGAGTTCACCGATGAGCCGTTCGTCTCCGTGGAGTGCTCCGCGCGACCCCAGATGACGAAGGCCCAGGTGCAGGCCTTCCTCGCGCAAACTCTCGGCCTCCCGAACGCCGGGCCGTGGGCCGTCTACCGTGGGGAGCCGCCGCGCCTGATCGCTTTGGGCAAGTCGCCGGGCCCGGGAGACCGCGTCTGGCAGTCCGCCACCGAGCCCCTCACCGATGCCGACCGCCCGCGGCTGTTCTTCGAGGCGCCCGGGCCGCAGTGTGTGGAGTTCTCCGGCTTCGCGGGCCTCGAGGAGGTGCAGAACCTCTTCTACCTGCAGGGGAAGGTCGACTCGACCCTCTTCGTCGCCTTCCTGGACGGCCAACCGACCGACCTCGCGCCGCGTTGGCGCACCGTGCGCTACCGAATCACGCTGCATCGCGGGGCCCTTGGCGAGGTGCTGAAGGTGCTGGGTCTGCCCGCACCTCAGGAGGGAGCCCGATGAGGAGCCTAACTGTTGGGCGCCATGAATGGCGCCCCTACATGGGCGGGCGCGACGAATCGCGCCCCTACCCCGGAGGCGTGTGTGCGGGGCCCGCATGTAGGGGCGCGATTCATCGCGCCCGCGTCGTGGCCGCAGCCCTCCTCACCCTCGCCCACCCGGCGTTCGCCCAGCCGCCCACGGTGGACGACTCCCCCGAGCGCCTCGTCATCGCGAACGCGCACTACCGCGCCACTCTCCAGCGCGCCTCGGGAACGCTCTTCGGCGTGGCGCTGCCCGACGGTACGGAGCTCCTCGGCGCAGACCGGCTCTACAGCGACCATGGCCTCTACCCCGAGCCCCACATGGTCGGTAGTGACGGGGAGACCAATGCGGCGGTTGAGCTGACCCGCGACGGCGAGCGCGTCACCGTATCCAGTCGCGGCGTCTTGCGCGGCGAGGGCGAGCTCGCCGATCCGCAACGGCGCATCGAGTATGCGTTCAGCTACGCCTTCGACGCGTCGCCGACCATTCACATCCAGTTCAGCGCGACGCCCAACTTCACGGTCGAGGCGCCCAGCGGGTTCTTCAGCTACCTCATCGGCGTGCCGCGCTACGCGGAGTGGTTCGCGAAGTCCGCCGAGGGGGTCATCTTCCAGCCCGCCGGCTCCATCAGCACCCGCACCTATCAGTCGTCGCTCGAGCCCCTCGACCCGAACGACCCGTGGATGGGCGTGCTGCTCCCCGACGGCGGGATCCTGGCGTGGTCCGGCTTCCAGGGCGGTCCGCCGCTCACCAACGTCTTCATGCACGAGAGCGGCCAGGGCGCCACGGGCGTCTTCCTCGCCTGGCTCAGCGGCCCCGGCGTCCGGGACTTCACCGCCAACGAGCCCTGGACCGCCGAGTTCGGTCTCCATGTCTGGGGGCTAGCTCTGAGCGACAGGCCGCAACTGCCGGGGTTCTTGAGGTAGTAGGAGAGCCGGCGACGTTGGTTGCCGGTGGAGGGTGGAGCGATGACCTGTACGAGACCGCTGGTCTTCCTGCTGTCCGTGTTCCCGGCAGCGTCGAGTGCGGCGCCGTACCCGATCTATCGCGCCATCCGCATGGGCAGCGTGGCCGACGTGCGCGCCCTGTTGGAGGCCGGTGGGCCTGCCTACTTTGAGGACCGGCCCGGTCCGCCGTCCCCTCTGCACGAGGCGGTAAGCCTTGGGCGCATTGCGGTGGCCCGGCTCCTGCTTGAGCACGGCGCTCCGCCGGACGAAGGCGGGGGATCGGACCAGACGGCTCTTTGTATCGCGGCCTACCGCGGCGATCTGCGCATGGGGCGGTTGTTGCTTGAGCATGGCGCGAAGGCCGATAGAGGCCGGGGCTGGTGGCGGAGCCCGCTGTACGACGCGGCGCTCGGCGGACACACGGAGATGGCTCGCCTCCTGCTGGCGCATGGGGCCGACCCCAATGGTGGAGACACCTACGGCCGCAACGCGATCACCGCGGCCGCCGAGGGCGGGTACGCGGAGGTTGCCGAGGTGCTGCTGCGCCATGGGGCTGCGGTCAACTCGCTGCGCGATCTTCGGGCGGGCCGCGATCTTGAGGCCATCCATATCGCCGCCGAGAATGGGCACGCCGACGTGGTTCGCGTCCTGCTCGACCATGGGGCGCCCGTCGAGGGGGCGCACAATCGCGGGCTGACTCCTCTGGAGCACGCGGCGTGGAATGGCCGCTCAGCGATGGTGAGCTCGCTGCGGGAGAACGGCGCCGACTACTCCGTCCATGCCGCGGCTGCCCTCGGCGACATCGAGGAAGTGCGGCAGGCCCTTCGCAGGGGCGAGGACGCCAATGTCCGGAAGCCCGGGGACACCTCCCTCCTGCACTGGGCGGTTGTCAGCAGGCGAGTCGACCTCGTGAGGCTCGTGCTGCAGTACGGCGCGAACCCCAACCGAGAGGCGGAGGACTTCGGGCCTTCTCCCCTATGCGTCGCGGCCCAGCGGGGCGCGGTTCGGGTCGCGGCGCTTCTGCTGGAGGCCGGCGCGCGGATTGAGCCCTCTCGGCTGGAGGACCATGACCCGCCGCTGTCGGCTGCCGCCAAGGCCGGCAACCTGCGTCTGGCGCAACTGCTGGTCCGCTACGGGGCCGACGTGAACGACCGCGCCGGCGGGTACCGGCTGCCGCTGGAGCTCGCGGCCGGGGAGGGCCGGTTGCAGGTGGCACGGTTCCTCATCAGCCAGGGCGCGGCGATCAGCGGTGAGGGCGTCCATCCGCTCGACGAGGCCGCGTACCGCGGCCATGTCGAGGTCGCCACGCTCCTGCTTCAGCATGGGGCGCCCGTGACCGGAGACGACTGGGGCACCCCCCTCCATGCGGCGGCGCAGCAGGGCCGGGTGGGAGTCGCTCGGGTGTTGCTGCAACACGGTGCAGATCCCAACGCCCTCGACCAGCTGGACACCCGCCCCCTCCATGACGCGGCAGGCAAAGGGCACACGGCCATGGTGAGCCTCCTGCTGGAGCACGGCGCTGAGGTCAACGCGCTCCGGTGGGGGGACACACCTCTCACCCTTGCCCTCGATGGAGGGCATCGGGAGACGGCTCGTTTCCTGCGCCGGCATGGTGGCCGGGACCGGTACAGTGGCCTGGAAGCGGGGCCGCAGTACTGAGGCGAGGCGTTCGGGGAGGGGCTTGGGCCTGGACTGTTCGGGGCTGCAATCCCTCCAACAAGGCAATCGGTGTTGCCTGACAGAGCGCAAACAACGTCGCCGCCGAGCGCTCGGAGGTGTGTGATGACCGGGGGAACGGTGGATGTGAGTCGTCCGCGGATTGCCGTCGGCGTGGCCGTCCTGGTGCTGCTCCTGTCGCTGTCCGGCGAGGCAGTGGCCTTTGAGCGCTGGTGGATGTACCAGGACGATGGAGCGCCAGACCTGTTCGATGCGGCCACGACTGGGGATGTGGCACTGACCCGGAGGCGTCTCAAGTCCGGCGATGATCCGAGTGAGAGGCACTACATGACCACGTGCAGCCCGCTGCACGAGGCTGCGCTGTCGGGAAGCGTGCCCATCGCCGAGTTGCTCGTCCGGGCCGGCGCTGAGGTTGATGTCCGGAACGAGGAGAACCAGGCGCCTCTGCACCTCGCGGCCGGCCAAGGGCACGCCGAGGTGACCGCGTTCCTCATCGCGCGGGGCGCGGATGTCGAGTCGCGGGACGAGGATGGGTGCACGCCCCTGCACATTGCTGCCGACTACGGTCGGACGCCAGTGGTACGTCTGCTCCTCGACCACGGGGGCGACATCGAGGTCCGGAGCACAACGGGCCTCACGCCGCTGGCTTGCGCCGCCGCTGAGGGGCACCTGGAGGTCGCGAGTCTACTGTTGGAGTCCGGCGCCGATCCGCGAGCCAGGGGCAAGGGAGGCTGGTCGCCGCTGGGCCTCGCCCTGTGGTACGGCCAGGAGGCGGCGGCCGGTCTGTTGCTAGGTGAGGGCGTCGAGCCGACGCTGCTGGAGTGCGCCATGCGCGGGGACTGCGCCGGCATCCGCGCCGCCGCGGAGGCTGACCCCCAGGCGGTCGCGAGCACGGCGTCGGGTTGTCTCCCGCTGATCGGCGCCGCGGCGACCGGGCAGCTCGAGGCCGCGAAGCTGCTGCTGGAGCTGGGCGCCGATGCTAACGTCGCCGGAGGGATGGACGGGACCGCGCTGCATGAGGCGGCCCGGCGCGGGCACGCAGACATGGTCCGGCTCCTGGCGGCCAACGGCGCGCTGCTGGACGCCCGGGACGAAGCTCTCCGGACGCCCCTGTTCGCTGCGGTCGGCGGAAAGCACGCCGACGCGGTCGCCGCGTTGCTGGAGGCCGGGGCGGACGCGATGGCCCGGGATGGCCAGGCCGCTACGCCGCTCAACATCGCAGCCCGGCTGGGGCACCTGGGAGTGATGAGGCTGCTGCTGGAGGCGGGAGCCGACATCGAGGCTCAGGACAGTACCGGAGACACCGTGTTGGCGCGCGCCATCCAGTCGGGACACACCGAGCTCGCACGTCTGCTGCTTGAGCTGGGGGCCGACCCCAACCAGAAGGGGTTCGTGTACTCGCCCCTGAACGGCGCGGTTGCTACACAGAACGTGACCGTCGTGCGCGCGCTGCTCGATCACGGTGCGGACCTCAACGCACACTCCCCCGGCCATCGGGGAGACACTCCTCTGCACTTCGCCGCAGCGGAGGGGGCCCTGGAGGTCGGGGAGCTGCTCATCCAGCGCGGCGCGGACGTCAACGGGCGCAGCGACCAGGACGAGACACCGCTGCACCGGGCGGCCTTCGCCGGGCAGGTGGAGTTCGCTCATCTCCTCCTCGACGAGGGGGCCGACCCGAACGCCGTGGGGCGCGACGGACGGACCTCGCTCATCTCGGTGCTGACCGCCAACGGCGCCGCGATGACCGAACTCCTCCTCGGGCATGGAGCCGACCCCAACCGGGCGGGAGGCCACGGGTGGACGCCGCTGTGCCGCGCGGTGTACGAGAGGGACGACGCGACGGCCGAAGTGCTACTGGAGCATGGCGCGAGAGACACGCTGGACACGGCGGCCCTGCGCGGCGACGTGCAGGCAGTGCGGCGCCTGCTCGACGAGGGCGCGAGTCCGGATGGGGCCAAGGGATCGGAGGGGCCGTTGTACCATGCGGTGCAGCGGAAGCATAGACAGATCGCCCGATTGTTGCTCGAGCGAGGGGCCGATGCGGGGAAGCAGGACCCCCATCATGGCGAGGCTCTCCCGGTCGCCGCGGCCAACGGCGATGCAGAGCTGGTGCGTCTACTCCTCAAGCATGGCGCGGACATTCACTACCGCGACGAAGGCGGAGCCACGGCGCTGCTCAGCGCGGCCGGGACAGGACACACCGCCGTGGCGAGGCTCCTGCTGCAGAAGGGGGCCAGCCCTGGGGAGCCGGCGCGGAGCGGCGCGACGCCCCTGTCCTGCGCCGTGATCGGAGGCCATCTGGCCGTCTGTAAGCTACTGCTCGAGCATGGGGCCGATGTTGAGGCCGGCGACATCAGCGAACAGGCCAGCCCGCTGCTCCTCGCCTGCTCTCGGGAGCGCGGGATGCACCTGGCGAGGCTCTTTCTGGAGGCCGGGGCCAATGTCGAGGGGGCCGGGGCCTACATCACACCCCTGGCGGCCGCCGTGGGAAGTGGGAAGCGAGACCTCGCGGAGCTGCTGCTCGAGAAAGGCGCCAAGGTCAACGGACGCGGCAGTACGGGTAGCACACCCCTGCACGCCGCGGCGGCGGCGGGCCAGACCGCCATGGTGCGCTGGCTCCTGCTCCTCGGCGCCGACGTGGACGCCGTCACCGACGACGACAACCGCACGCCGCTGGCCCTCGCGGAGGAGGCGAACCACAAGGAGGCCGCCGACCTCCTGCGCGCCCGCACGGCAGAGCAATGACGGCGGGAGCGCCTGGCGGAAGAGAGGAGGCGAGGCATGAAGCTGCGGACGTGGCACCCGTTGGTTGCCGTGATGGGCGTCGCGGGCCTTGGGGCCGGGGTGCGCGCCGATACGTGGCCGCTGTTCCGCCATGGCTCGCGGAACACGGGCACGAGCGCCGACCGCCTCGACGCGCCCCTGCGCGTGGCGTGGCAGAAGCGGATGTTCCGGCCGAGCGAACCGACCGCCATCGGGTTCAGCTACATCGTGGCTGACGAGGAACGCGTGTACGTATCAGCGCAGCGTCGGGGCTGCCCGGAGGCGGGGCCGCTATGGGCGCTGGACCTGCGCACCGGTGAGGAGGTGTGGCGGGCGCGGGGCTGCCTCGAGACGGGTGCGCTGGCCGACGGTGCCATCTACTCGATCCTCGCGATCCCTGGACGGGAGTACGAGGAGCCCGTCGAAGGCCCTGTGTCGCCGTGGGTCGTATGGCTGACAGCCCTCGATGCTCACGGAGGCCAGGTGCGGTGGCAGCGGCACATTGGCTGGTGGCCGGGCGTCTGAGAGCGCCGCGAATTGCTGAGCATAAATCCGCCAACGCCGGTTTGTGCACTATTTCGAAGCTGTCATGACAGCAAGATAGCCCAGGAAATAGGGCTTCTCGGCAGGTCGGAATTGCGCCGAAAAGGGTTGACTGGATGACCTCTTCGTCCGCAGTCGCGAGTTGGCGGAGGGCTTGGCCCTGGCGCATTGCGGCGTCCCGCCGTCGCGGCAACCTCCCACGTGTTCCGGGCATCCCGTGGTTCCCTCGCCGTGCCGTCTTCGTGCCTCTTCGCGAGCTTCGCGTCTTCGTGGTGGACGTCGCTGTGCCGTCGCCGTTGCCTTGCCGCGGCTCCGCGTTGTAAGATGGCCTCGTGCAGCTGATCTCCCTGGCCCTCGACAACTTCCGTGTGTACGCGCAGGCGCGCCTGACGTTTCCTGCGCAGACGACGGTGATCGTGGGAGACAACGCCCAGGGCAAGACGAGCGTGCTGGAGGCAGTGTGTGCGCTGGCGCGGACCAAGTCGCACCGGACGAACCGCGATGAGGAGCTGATCCGCTGGGGCGCGGAACAGGGAACCGCGGCGGGCGAGTTCCGGCGGAGCGCGCGGGGGCCGGTGTCGCTGCGGATGGTGCTGACGGCGCCGGAGACCGCCCAGTTCCTTGGCCAGCCCGCGAAGCAGCTCGCGGTGAACGATCAGCCTGTCAAGGGCCCGCGGGACGTGATCGGCGAGATCGCGGTGGTGGTCTTCTCCCCCGATGACCTGGCGCTGGCGAAGGGGGAGCCCTCGCTGCGGCGGCGCTTCCTGAACGTGGCGATCGGGGGCATCCAGCCCGCGCACCTGTCGGATATTCAGCAGTACACGCGGGCGATGCGGCAGCGCGGCGAGCTCCTTTCGCTGATCGCCGAGGGCCAGGGATCGCGTGAGCAGTTGCCCTCGTGGGACCAGCAACTCGCGCGGCACGGGGCGCAGGTCGTCCTGTCGCGCGCACGGTATGTCGCGCAACTGGCGGCAGTGGCCGGGCGTATCCACCGGGACCTGACCGATGGCGCGGAGACGCTGGAGATCGCGTACAAGTCCAACGTCTGGCGGGAGGGCGCCGACCAGGCCTCGGCGATCGAGGGAGTCCTTCTCGAGAAGCTGGAGGCGCGGCGGTCCCAGGACCTCGCCCTCCGCCGGACGATGACCGGTCCGCATCGGGACGATTTCGCGCTGCAGGTAGGGGGCAATGAGCTCCGCAGGTTCGGCTCTCAGGGCCAGCAGCGGACGGCCGTTCTCGCGATGCGGCTGGCGGAGGCCGAGGTCGCGCGCGAGCGCCTGGGCGAGACGCCGATCGTCTTGCTGGATGATTGCCTCAGCGAGCTGGACGAGGGCCGCGCGGGCCGCGTGCTTGAGCAGGCCGGGGACGCCACGCAGCTGATCATCACGACAACCCACCTCTCCGAGGCGTTGAGGGGAAGAGGCGACGCCGCGGTCTATCGCGTCCACGACGGCCAGATCGCCTGACCGGGTCTCGTAGGCCGGGACTCCAGTCCCGACGCCGCGTCCGCGCCGTTCCCCCTTCTGAGGGAGGGGGGCAGGGGGGAAGGAACCCGTTGCGCCGGGCTGGCCGCATCTCACCGCTGAGCGTCGCGCTGGAGGACCTCCTCTCCCGACGGGAGGCGCGCGTCCGCGCGAAGGAGCGCCTGGCTGCGCTGGTCTGGCGCGAGTGCGTCGGGTCCTTCTATGCGGAGCGCACCCAGGTGACGGGCATCTCGCGGGGCATCATGTACGTTTGGTGCAACTCCCCCGCGCTGGCGCACCAGCTCAGCCTCGACGGGGTGGAGATCATTGGGCGGCTGAACGCCGAGCTCGCGGGTCAGTACATCAAGGAGATCCGCCCCAGCGCCACGGGCCGTCGCCGGGGGCAGGAGGCCGCCGAGGCCTCGCGGCCGCGACGCGCGAGCCCGACCCGCCGCGAGCTCGAGGCGATCCGGCTTCCTCCGGACGAGGTGCAAGCGGTCGAGGCCGAGGCGGCACGCATCGGCGACGAGGGCCTTCGGGCGCGCTTCCTCGGGGCGGCCCTGGCCCAACGCCGCGCGCAGAAGTGGCAACGGCAGCACGGTTACCGGTCGTGCGAGCACTGCGGCTGGCTCACCCCCCCGCCGCTCTCGCACTGCACGAAGTGCGGGCGCACTCTCTGACCGCGCCTGGAGCGGGAGGTGACGGGCAATGGCTGAGAAGTACGCGGGGAAGCTCGAGCAGCTCGACGCGTTCCGCTGGCGGATTCCGGCCGATCGGAACCTCGGCATGACCGTGCCGGGCATCGTGTATGCCGACAGGCCCATGATCGACGAGATGCGCTCCGATCCGGCCCTGCAGCAGGTCGCGAACGTCGCGACGCTGCCGGGCATTGTCGGAGCCTCCTTCGCGATGCCCGACTTCCACTACGGGTATGGCTTCTCGATCGGCGGCGTCGCGGGGATCGATGCGTCCGACGGCGTGATCTCCCCCGGCGGCGTGGGGTATGACATCAACTGCGGCGTGCGGCTGCTGCGCACCGACCTGATGCTGCGAGACGTGCAGGACCGCATCGACCGGCTCGTTGACGCGATCTACTCCAACGTCCCCGCCGGCACGGGCAAGGACGGGAAGGTGCCGGTGAAGCGCGGGGAGTTGGAGGAGGTCCTCGTCAACGGCGCCGGCTGGGCGGTCGGGCGCGGCTTCGGGCGGCCCGAGGATCTCACGGTCCTCGAGGAGGAGGGCGCGATGGAGGGCGCCGATCCGGGCGCGCTGTCCGACCGCGCCATCCAGCGTGGCTCGCCGCAGTTGGGCACGCTGGGTTCCGGGAACCACTTCCTGGAGATCCAGCAGGTCGAGGAGATCTTCGATGAGCGGGTCGCGCGCATCTTCGGGATCGAGGCGCCGGGCCAGATCACGGTGATGGTTCACACCGGCTCGCGCGGCCTGGGCCATCAGACCTGCGATGACTCCCTCGAGGAGATGCAGGACGCCGTCCGCGAGTACGACATCGCCCTCCCGGACCGTCAACTCGCCTGCGCGCCGATCGACAGCCCTCCCGGCCGCCGGTACTTCGCCGCGATGGCCTGCGCCGCGAACTATGCCTGGGCCAACCGGCAGTGCATCACCCATTGGATCCGCGCCGCGTTCGAACAGATCCTCGGGAAGAGCGAGCGCGCCCTGGGGCTGGACATCGTGTACGACGTGGCGCACAACATCGCGAAGTTCGAGACCCACGAGCTGAAGGGCGAGCGCAAGCGCCTCTGCGTGCATCGGAAGGGGGCGACGCGCGCGTTCGGTCCGGGCCACCCGGAGGTCCCGGCGCCCTACCGCGCCGTCGGGCAGCCGGTCATCGTGCCCGGTGACATGGGGCGCAACTCCTACCTGCTGGTCGGTACCGAGGAGGGGATGCGTCAGACCTGGGGCTCGACCTGCCACGGCGCCGGCCGCCGGCTTAGCCGCACAGCCGCGCTGAAACTCCAGCACTCCCAGGCCGTCATCGCCCGGCTCAACCGCGCGGGGATCTACATCCGCTCCGCTGGGAAGAAGACCGTCGCCGAGGAGGCCCCCGAGGCCTACAAGGACGTGAACGATGTCGTCCGCATCTGCGACGGCGCCGGAATCTCCCGCCTCGTCGCCAAGCTCAAACCCCTCGGCGTGATGAAGGGCTGACCCGCTTCTCCGGTCTGCGGACGACCGACTCACAGGAGCCAAGGGTTGGACGACCTCTCCGACCGCATCCGTGAGCTGGCCGAACGCCTGGCTCTGGACCATTTCGATGGGCCGCCGGTCGACCCGACAGCGCTGGCGGAGCGGCTCGGCCTCGTGATCGAGGAGTCGGTCACTGCCCCGCACTGGGTGCTGCGGAGCAGCGGCCCGGTGATCTCGCTGCCGGCCGATCTGCCGCCGGATCGCGCGCGGTTCATCCTGGCCCACGAGGTCGTCGAGGTGCAGTGCGCGCTGGCCGTGCCGCCGCTGGAGATCGCCCGGGATGAGGCCGATCGTGCGGAGCGGATGTTCCAGGCCGGAGCCTCCGACCTGTTGATGCCGCGCGAGTGGTTCGAGGCCGAGGGGACCGCGTCGGGGTGGGACCTCGCGCACCTCCGCGAGCGGTTCGAGGTCAGCTGGGAGGCCGCCGCGCGGCGGGTGCCGGCCTGCACGCCGGCCGCCTGCTGCATCGTGGACAACGGCGTGGTTACGACCCGCCTGGGCAGTCCTCAGCTCTCCCTCCCCAGGCGCTGGGATCCTCTGGAGCGGGAGGCGGTCGGCGCCGCCTACGCGGCGTGGCCCTCCCCCACTCCCCACGAGCGGGAGGGCCCGCACTTCCGCTGCGTCGCGTGGCCCGCCCTCCCCGAGCGCAACCGCATCCGCCGCGTGTGCCTGCTGACGTACCCCAGCGAGTGGTGAGACGACGACCGTCCGGCTCGCCCCGGGCACGCCCTTGACGCGGTACCGCACATCGCCTAGAATGCCGCCATTCCTTGGGGAGGCACTACCGGCATGGCTTACTTCCTGTTGGCGCTGCTGCTGTGTTCGTGCGGTCCGACGCCGGTCTGCGCCGCGACCGAGCAGGAGGTCACGGACGCGTTCATCGGCCGCCTGCGCGCCGCCACGGCGGACTCCGAGGATGAGTGGACCCTCTCCGATCTGCGTCTCGCAGCCCTGCTGCGCCTCGCCGCGGACGGGCGTGCGCTTCAGCTGCAGATCGCCCGCAAGCAGCTCGCCGCGGACCTCGCCGCCGCCGCTGCCGACCTGGCCGCCGCGGAGGGGTCGGCGGCGCAGGCCCGCGGGGTCCATGTCCAGGCGGTGAGCACCGCCCTCGGCCAGTACCAGCAGGCCATCGGCACCGCCTACAACCAGTGGGCGCAAGACTGTGGGGCTGCCTACAACCGAGCCCAGCAGGACTCCGGGGCGAGCCTCAACGCCTTGCAGCAGGCGCTCTCGGCCGCGTCGCAGGGGTTCGTCGCCGGCATGCAGGATCCGGCGCTGGCCGACATGCCGCCGGTCATCGAGCCGGCGATTCCGGACCTGTCGGCCGCCGGGGCCTTGGGGCCGGAGCAGCTGCCGGGGATCGAGGCGAGCCTGGCCGAGGCCCGCGCGAACTGCCGCAACGACCTGGCCCAAGCCCTGGCTGCCTGCGACGGGGAGTTGCTGGAGGCCGTCACGACCACCGCCGGGCCGGACCGCGGCACCGCCATCCGCAAGGCCATCGCCAGGCTCAAGCTCAACTGCCTGGACCGCCGGGATCAGTACGAGGCCGAGGTGCGCGCCATCCTGCGTAAGGCCCTCCTCGGCGCCGAGGAGTGACGCGAGCAGTGGCGCCGGCGACCACCCACGCGCCGCCGGCGGCCGCCCCGACCCCTCCGGCCTCTGCCGCGCGTGCCCGCTGATCTGCCCGACCGAGGGGTGACTGCTCTACGGTCCCGCCGGACGGTAGGCGCCGGGATCGACCCCGCGTCGCTTGCTCTCCACGACGGCCTCCGCTTCCTGCTGAAGCGCCGTCAGCCGCTCCCGCAGCAGCCGGCCCTCCCCCACCTCCTCCAGCGCCTCCCGCAACACCTCCGTCGCCTGTTCGGGTCGCTCGGCGAGGAGGCACAGCTTCGCCGCGATTTCCCAACCCATCACCTCTGCCGGCGTGCCCCGGTAGCCGTCCGCCCCCGTGCGGAGGCTCTCCAGCGCGCGGCTCAAGTCCCGCGAACCGCGTGCGCGCGCCGGGCCGTTCCCGCCGCGGTACTCGTTCGAGTCCAGCCACCCGGCCAGCTTGGCGACCGCCTCGTCGAAGTGCGTGCCCTCGGGGCCGGCGGAGACGAGAGTCAGCAGGCACTCCCAGCGGCCCGTCTGCCAGTACGCCTCGCGGGCGCGCGGGTCATCGAGGTGACGGCCGAGCACCTCGATCTCCTCCCGATCAAGGTACGGGTGCGGCCGGCCCTCCAGGGCGTGGAGCGCGATGTCCAGCTCACGTTCCGGCAGGCGACGTTGCAGCTCCGCCACCAGGGCCTGCTCGTAGTCCAGTGCCTCCAGGTCCTTCTCTCCAAGCCTGGCCTCGCGGATCCACGTGCCCCACTTCTCCCTCAGCCCGGCCCGCTGTCGCCGCGCGCTCTCCTCGAGGTATCGCCGATCATCCTCATCCCCGTAGCGCGCGACAAGCGCCCCTACGTACGCGTCGCACGCCGCGTCCCGCCGCAGCGCCTTCAGCCGCCGCTCGGCGGCCCGGACCTCACCCTCGTCCGCCAGGCGGAACGGCCCGACTGCCTGCGCGTACAGCGCCTCCGGGGAATGGGGGTAGTCCCTCACGAGTCGAGCACATGAGGCGTCGGCCGGTGAGCGGTCGCCCGGGCCCGGGGCGACCAGGTCTGCCGCGATCAGCGCCTGCCACAAGGCGGCCGGGGCCACCTTCGATTGCGCGAAGCGATCGGCGATTCCGCTGAGAGCTGCCCGGAGCACCTCCGGATCGGGCTCGCCCGGGCTGCGGAACCCTTCGCCCAAGGCCAGTCCCGCGAGGAAGTCCGCCACCGCTTCGTCCGGCTCGCCGGCAAGGTAGTCCAAGACGGGTCTGAGCGGCGTGCCGATCCGGTCGAGGACGTCGTGCGTCTCCGCGAGTTCGACCAGTTCCCGCACCAACGGCAGGTCGCGTTCCAGGCAAGCCTGCGGGAGCAGCTGCTGGAGCAGGTCCTCCGCCAGGTCCCCCGCCGTCAGCGAGAGGCTCTCGTACCGCTTGGGGACTCGCTGCGCGGCCAGCGGGTACGGCTCGGGATCGGGGGGCTTGAGGTCCAGCAGCGGACGGAGTTCCGTGTAAGCCTCGCGGTACTCAGCCTGCCAGTACAGCATGTCCGCGGCCCCGACGCGCGCCGCGAGACCAACGGCGCTGTTCGGGTAACGTTGGGCCACTTGCCGGAAGCCGTCGCGCAGTCCCTGGGTGAGGGCCCGGGGCGGTGCGCCCCACTCGGGGCTCCCGTAGAAACCCTCCCACTCGGTCAGGACCAGCGCCAACTCGGCCCACGGGACGTACCCCGACCGAGGGCATTCGGTCAGGAGCCGCCGCAGGAGCGCCGGTGCGTCGCGGGAGTACCGACGCTGCCACTCGGAGTCCGCGCCCTGACCTTGAGCCTCCGCAATCAGCACCTCCGCCCGCCGGTTCTGCCGCTCGACCTCCTCCGTTTGGGACAGACCCTCTCGTGGGTCTGTCACCGCGAGGGCCCGCTCGAACTCCCGCCGAGCCTGCTCGCGCTTCGCCTCATACTCGCGCTCGCGGGTGATTCTCCCGATCAGTCCGAGCGCCCGGTCGCGGGCATCGCAACCGTACATCGTTCTCGCCCGCTCGGCGACGCGCAGAGCCTCATCGTCCTGCCCCGCGGCGTGCAGATGCTCGGCCAGGAGCACGATCGCCTCCGGCGCTCGGGCGATGTATTGGTGCGCCTGGACGAACCCCTCGATCGCCACCGTGCCCGACGCGAGGTCGGCCTTCAGCGCACGGGACAGGGCCGCCATCTCGTCTCGTGCCCGGGCCTGCTCCGCCGACGCCGGCGTGCCGAGCGCGCCCAACCACGCCGGCTGCTCCGGCGCGTCGTACGGGTCATCGAAGCGCGCCGCCCACTCCTCGTCCGTGAGCCGCTTCCTGTCGGGCTCGATGATCTCGTAGTAGGAGCCGACGTAGCCGACGGCGCCCAGCCACCCCGTGTCCCGCTCGAGCAGCACGATGATCTCGCGGAACGGGCCGCTGCCCGCGTGGAGGATCTCCCCCAGTTGGGCGTCCGTGCACACGTCGGCGATCACCCGCGGGTCCTCGTAGATCGTCGTGCCCATCCAGGTGCCGAAGCGCGTGATGTCGTCCGCCGCCCAGGAGATGTCGCGCCCGGCCAGTTGGTCCTCGGCGCAGCGTCGGAAACGCTCCGCCTTGGTCTCCAGCAGCCGCAGCACCGTCGCCGCACGCCCCTTGACGCCCCGCGACTCGAGCTCCTCGGCCAACTGCCCGCACATGGCCGTATACTGCCCCCAGAAGCCCGGCAGCGGCTCGACCAGTCCGGGAGCCTCCGGGCCGACTCCCAGGGTCGAGTACGGCTGCGCGCCATAGAGGATGTAGTTGTGCCGCTGCTGCGCCCAGCTCGTGAGGCAGGCGTTGATCTGCTTCTCCTCATACGCCGGAGCCTGCGCGAAGGCCGGCAAACTCTCCGGCCGCGCGAACAGCTCCCGCAGCGTGTCCAACCACGCGCCGTACACCCCCGGCCCCCGCATCTGCGGCCCGAACTCGCGCACGACCTCGACGACTTGGGGCGGCGCGTGGGCGTCCGGCACCAGCTTGGCCACCGCCGTCTCGGACCCCAGCGCCGCCGCGACCTCCAGCCCCGTCGGCAGCGCGCGGCCGCGTATCAACGGGTCGATGGTGCGCTGGAACAGCTCGCTGTCCGGCAGCCAGTGCTCGCCCAACACGGCGACGTTCTTGGGGGGCAAGCGACCTGGGGAAGGGACCGCCCGGTTCGTGATCCGCGTGGCCGGGTACCGGTCGGCGGCGAGTTCAGCCTGCAGGGCGGACAGGTCCGCCAGCCGCTCGACGCCCCAACCCTCGCCCCAGACGGCCTCGCAGGCGCCGAGCAACTGATCCAGGCCGATCGTGTCCGCCGGGCCCGCCAGCCGAACGCGCAGCCCCGCGATCTCGTCATGCCGGGCGCGGAGCCCCGGCCCCTCGCGCAGCGCCAGCGCCAACCACACCGCCCGCCGCAGACCGACGCGGGCCCCCTCGGGGTCATCGGGGGCGAGGACCGGGAGGTACTGCCGCGCCAGGTACTTCGTGCCCCGGAAGTACGCCGCCAGATCGGGATCCTCCGCGTAGTGCCCGCGCACCGTATACTGCGTGTAGTCGTCGGCCGGGTAGCGGCCCATCTGCCGGTGCTCCAGCACCAACCCCACCTCCGCCTCAACCTCCGGCGCCAGATCCCCCGGCGGCACCCACACCTCGTCCAGCAGCCGCCGCGCGACGGCGAGCGTGATCGCGTTGGCTCGCAACTCCGGGAGGTCCTGCGCGGCCCGCCGGGCCTCCGTCGCGTCAAGCAGCCCGGCCACGAAGTCGCGCGTCTGGGGAAAGAGGGTCTGGGCCTCGAGGCTCATCAAGGCCTCGCGATGCGCCTCATACCAGAGGTACAGCATCGCGTCGGCGGTGATGTACACCGGCAGGCCGGACCCCTCCAGGTGGTAGTACAGCGCCTGCAAGTGGGGACCGTCCGTCGCAGGGAGCACAACCAGGCCCTGCTCGACAAGCCGCGCGAGCGCGGGCTCGTCCAGGGACGCCTCCCCGCGCAGGGCCTCGAGGTTCGCCGGCGGCCCAAACGTCGGCTCCGCGCAACCGATGGTTGCCAGGACGGTGAGCGCCGCGACGTACATGAGCTTCCACCTCCCCAAGGCCTACCGGGTAGGACGCCCACGGCCGGGCTGCGGTTGCGGCCGGACCCGACGGTAAAGGACCTCTCCCCCACTCCCTGGAATCCCCGTGGCGAGCGCGATGGAAACGGAGACCTGACCCTTGGAGCAACCCAACGGATCGCAGCGTCTGTTCGGGACGGATGGCGTGCGCGGAGTCGCGAACCGCGAGCCGATGACGCCGGAGGTGATCTACAACCTCGGGCGCGCCGCCGGGTATGTGTTCGGCAAGATCGGCGCCGATACGGTGCTGGTCGGGCGCGATGGGCGCCTGTCGGGCGACATGCTCGAGTGCGCGCTGGTGGCCGGGTTGTGCTCGGTCGGCACCAGCGTCTGCCGCGTGGGCATCGTCCCGACGCCGGCCATCGCGCATCTGACGGGCGTGCTCTCCGCGCAGCTGGGCGTCATGGTCTCCGCCTCCCACAACGCCTTCGAGCACAATGGCGTGAAGTTCTTCAAGGCCGACGGCACCAAGATCGACGATGACCTCGAGTGCGAGATCGAGTCCGCCTACTTCGGCCGCGAGCACGTCTCCGCGAACCCCACCGGCGGCGCCATCGGCCGCGTCGTCGAGCGGCTGAACCTCGTCGACCGCTACCTCCACCACGTCGAGCAGACGGTTCCGCGCGACTTCGATCTCTCCGGACTGACCATCGTGGTGGACTGCGGGAATGGCGCCGGCTCGCAGACCACCCCCAAGCTCCTCGAGCGCTTCGGCGCGGAGGTCGTCACGATCCACGACACGCCCAACGGCCTGAACATCAACGAGGCCTGCGGTTCCCAGCACACCGCGCCCCTCGCCAAGGCGGTCGCTGCGCACCTCGCAGACGTGGGCGTGGCCTACGACGGCGACGCCGACCGCGCCGTCTTCGTGGACGAGCGCGGGAACCGCATGGACGGCGACCATGTCCTCGCAGTCTGCGGCCCGCACCTGAAGGAACGCGGCCGCCTCCACGGTGACGTACTCGTCACGACCGTCCTGGGCAACCTCGGCCTCGACCTCACCCTCAATCCCCTCGGCATCCAGGTCGCCCGCAGCCGCGTCGGCGACCGGTTCGTCTGGGAGGAGATGAAGAGCATCGGCGCCTCCCTCGGCGGCGAGCAGGCCGGCCACATCATCTTCGCCGAGTTCGCCTCCACCGGCGACGGCCTCATCACCGCGCTGCAGATGCTCGACGCGATGGAGTCCTCCGGCAAGCCCCTCTCCGAGCTCCGCCGGCGCCTCATCATCGTGCCGCAGACCACCCGCGACATCCAGGTCTCCGCCAAGCCCCCTCTCGAAGACCTTCCGACCGTGCAGCAGGTCGTTCGGCACGCCGACGAGACCCTCGGCGACCGCGGCCGCGTCATCGTCCGCTATTCCGGCACCGAGCCCCTCGCCCGCGTGATGATCGAGGGCGAAGACGAGGACCAGATCAACACCCTCGCCGACGCCATCGCCGAGGCTATCCAACAGGAGATTGGGGACCGGCGCAGAGATTAGGGACAGGCACCAATCTCCGCCAGACGTCGCGCTGGAAATTGGTGCCTGTCCCTGATTTCTGCAAGGTGCATCATGGGCCGCATTGCGCGGGTCGTCGTCCCCGGCCTTCCTCACCACGTCACGCAGCGCGGTAGCAACCGACAGACAGTCTTCGTGGACGATGACGACCGCCGCCTCTATCTCAGCGTGCTCCGTGACCGCGCGACTGATGCGCGTCTTCGCCTCCTCGCATATTGCCTGATGCCGAACCATGTTCACCTCGTCGTTGTGCCGGAGGCACACGACTCCCTCGCATAGGCAATGGGGCGCACTCACCTGCACTACGCGCAGTGGTACAACCGCCGGCATGGGGCATCGGGACACCTGTGGCAGAACCGGTTCTACTCCTGCCCCCTGGACGAGCAGCATTGTGATCGGGCCCTCGCGTACGTCGAGCACAACCCCGTGCGTTCCGGGCTCACGGCGAGAGCGTGGGAATACCGATGGTCCAGCGCGAAGGCTCACCTTGCGGGCGCCGACCCTTCTGGCCTGCTGGACATGGAGTGGTGGCGCCGATTCTGGGATCCGGCGTCGTGGCGGCAGCTCTTGCTTGCGGAGGTCGGCGACGAGGAGGTTCAGCAGATACGGCGTTGCACGTCGTGTGGACGTCCCTTCGGCAGCGCGGAGTTCGTTAAGGGCCTTGAGGCGGAACTCGGACGGACCCTCCGAGCGGCGCCTGTGGGCCGGCCACGTGGAGCCTGGTGAACCCTGGCGGAAGCGAGCCGCGAGTTACGTCGTGGAATAGCGACGGTTCTGCCGCCCCTTCGGGGCTTAGTTGGGGGGAGGGACCTCGGCGGTCCGTGGGTTTCACCCACGGCTATTCACCCGTCGCCCCTTCGGGGCTAACGGCCGTCAGGGCTTCGTGAAGGGCGGATGGCCTCGACAGCCCCGCAAGGGGCGAACGATGGCTAGTGCCTCACTTCGTAAGTTCGGTGACGTATGGAGTCGGAGTGTAGTTGGGGTGCCGAGGGAGCGGGTTGATCGTCCAGGCGTCCGAGGACTCGCTGCAGG